>CAZDNY010000613.1:0-2055 GCA_964506885.1 uncultured Hyphomicrobiaceae bacterium
GCTCCAAGACCTGCCGCCTCCAGTTTCGGAATCTCGTTGCGCAGGATCTCCAGCACCGCCGGGTATTCGTCGCGCATGTAGATGAAGACCTGCTCGGCCTCCACCGCCCACGCGCCGATCAGCATGCCCTCCAGGAATGCGTGCGGGCGCCGCTCCAGATAGTGCCGATCCTTGAACGTGCCGGGCTCACCCTCGTCACCGTTCACCGCCATCAGTCGCGGCCCCTTGTAGCCGCGCACGAAAGTCCACTTCCGGCCGGTCGGGAAGCCGGCGCCGCCCAACCCCCGCAGACCGCCGTCGGACAGCGTCGTGATGACGTCGTCGACCGAACGCTTGCCCGCGATGCAGTCCTTCAGGACGCTGTAGCCGCCCTCCGCCACATAGGCCTCGAACGTCTGGTAGTCGGGAACATCAGGATGCACGTGGCCGTGGCTGACGCGATCCTTGACCTTCGCCACGCTTGCGTGGTCGAGGTGATTATGTCCGATGTGCACCGCGGGCGCGGTATGGCACGAGCCCACGCACGGCGCGCGGACAACGCGCACATCCCCCATGTCTTCCTTCTGCAGTGCCGCGATCAGCTCCTCGGCGCCCGCCAGCATGCATGACAGCGAATCGCACACCCGGATCGTGGTCTTGGCAGGCCGATCCTCGCCATCCGCCACGACGTCGAAGTGGGCATAGAACGTCGCCACCTCGTAGACCTCTGCCATCGGGATCCGCATCGCCTCTGCCAATGCATGCAAAAGCCCTTCGGGAAGGCAGCCTTCTTGGTCCTGGATTTTGTGCAGGTATTCGATCAGCAGCGCCCGCTCGAACGGCCCCTCGCCCACGATTTCGCGCAGCGCCTTGCGCTCGGCATCGTTGAGCAGGCGGCCTTTCGGGAAAACCAGCGCCTTGCGCCGTCCCGAGCCGGGATGGGGCGATCGTTTGCCCTTGCTGAAATCGGGCATGTTGCCATGGCCGCCGCCGTGGCCGTTGTGATCGCGCCCGAAGCCCTTGTGATCCATTGCCCAACCACCTTTTTTCTTCTCGTTCGTCATGGTTATTTGTGCGCGTGAGCCGCGGCTGTCCAATAAGCCTCGTCTTGCGCGCAATTCATGTATTCGATCTCGCCGCCGCCACCGCTAGGCGCGCCGCCTCCGCGATGTCGCCGGCCTGTGTGTAGGCCACACCATTGTTGGCCAGCACCCTATGGGCATAGTCTGCGTTGTTGCCGGCCATTCGGATCACCAGCGGCGGGCGGCGCTCGGCCTTGCGAACAGCCACGCCGAGACCCTCCGCAATCGTATCGCACCGCTGCATGCCGCCGCCATGCACGTTAACCAGGATTGAACGAACCATCTCGTTGGCGACGATCAACTCCAAACCGTAGGCCACATCGAGACTCGTCGCCGTCGTTCTCACATCCATGAAATTGGCAGGCCGGCCACCTGCATCGACGATTGAGTCAATGGTTGCCAGCGCCAGCCCAGCGCCGTTCACCACGACCCCGATATCGCCGTCCATGCGTTGGTAGTTGATATGGTGCCGATCAGCCCCCAGAACCACCGGATCGCCCTCTTCGATCTCCGTCGCGGAACTGAGCGCCGCGAAAGCCGGGTGTCGGAACAAGGCGTTGTCGTCGATCTGGACCTTCGCATCCAGCGCCACGAACCTGCCGTCCCAGGTCAGCGCCAGAGGATTGATCTCGACCTGCGTCGCATCGAGCGCAACGGCCATACCCGCCATCTTCTGGAAAATGTCGGCCGCCGCCTCCGCAGCCGTGCCACCAAGACCAATTTGGCGCGCGAGCCCTGCAAAATCCCCCACAGCGCGCTCGCCATCGATCTTCAAGGTGATCGACTTTATCAGCGCATCGTCCGCAGCCGCACGCCGCTCGACGCGTTGCGCGGCGACATCGACGAGCGCAGTTTCCGCACCACCGACGGACGGCGCGTGGTGCTGGCCGAGACCGAGCGCCTGGAGATGTCAGAGCGCTGAGCGGCCGGCACCTCAGTAGCGAAAGCGCTCCACCAGCTGTTGCAGTTCCGCCGAGTAGCTCAGCAAGGCTTC
>CAZDNY010000614.1:0-2054 GCA_964506885.1 uncultured Hyphomicrobiaceae bacterium
ATTGTGACCGGCAGACGAAGGTGATGGGGCTGGACGGTTATACGGCGCTGAAGGCGCTGCTGCCGCCCAAGGAACGGCGCGGGCTGGTGCTCGTCGATCCGCCTTTCGAAGTTGCAGGCGAGTTCGACAGGCTGGCTGGGGCGGTGAGTGCTGCACACAAGCGGTTCGCGAGCGGGGTGCTGGTGTTGTGGTTTCCGATCAAGGATCGCGCGGCGGTCGATCGGTTTTATGAGCGACTGGCGGACGCTGGGCTTGCCAAGGCGCTGGCCGTGGAACTGCAGATCGCGGCACTCGATAACGATACCAAGGGCCTCGTTGCTACCGGGCTGGTTGTGGTCAATCCGCCCTATACACTGGCGCAGGATCTCGACGTAGTGCTGCCAACCCTGGTGGATGTCCTTGGCGCCGGACCGGAGGCGCGTGCAAGCGTGCGCTGGCTGGTGGCGGAAGCGACCGGCGGTCCGGCGGCGGGCTAGACCGGCTTGTTGTCGCCTGCGCGCGCGATCGGTTCTTGACGCCGGTTCAGCCGCGCTTGTAGGGCAGGAAGTGGTGGTCGCGGATGATGACCTCTCCTGCCGCAGGGCCGGTCAATCCGGCATCGATGTCGCGCCGGCGGCGCCACACGTTGCCCTTTTCGAGATCAACGATCGTCTCGATCGCCAGCGGCATCCGGGTCGCTGCGGAGGTGTGGACGCGGCGGATGACGTTTCCGCGGGAAACGGCGGCCAGCAGGGGTACGAACAGATCGAGGTTGTCGGTCGGCAAATCCTCATAGGTCTCGGAGGCGATGACGAGATCGTGCATTCCGTCGGAGCGCAGAACAAGCTCGATGGGGCAGGCACCGCGCACGTGTGGCGCAATGTCGATCTCCCAATAATCATCGCCATTGGTTTCCTCGATCGCGGCCTGATCGGCGATGGAGGGAATCCAATAACGCACGGCGGTGATGGCCGCCTGAAGCCGCGCACGATACCTGTCATCTGTGTTCATGATTGTGCCCCGCTGGCGCTTTGCGTCCGTGCGCCTGATCGACCGGATGTCGCAAGTGCGCAGATCATGCCGTCTATTTGCGACTTCATCCAGCGCCGTCGAGGGTGATCTGGCGTTTCAGGGCGGGGCGCTCTCCGAGGCGAAAAGCGTAGGCTTCGAGGGCTGGATGCTTGGGGATCGTTTCGAACATCAGACCCCAGCGGACCTGCGCACCGATGACGACGTCGGCGGCGGTGAACTGCTCGCCCAGCAGCCAGGGGGTTGCGTGGATCGCAGCATCGGCAAGGACCTGCATGGTGTCATCGTAGCTGGCCCAGCCGAGCGTGCCGCGACGGGCATCCGGCCAGCCCATGGCCTTGTGGGTGACGGCGGGTTCGACACAACCGGGCGCAAAGAACAGCCACTTCAGGTAGGGGCCGCGGCGCGGGTCATCGATGGCGGGTGCCAGATTTGCTTGCGGGAAGCGATCGGCAAGATAGCAGCAGATCGCGGAAACCTCGGAGACGATGGTGTCGCCGTGCTTCAAGACCGGCACCTTGCCCATTGGATTGAGAGCGAGGAGTTCTTCGGAGGGGTGGGTGTCGGCCGTGATGTCGACGGTCTTGACCTGATAGGGAACGCCGACTTCCTCGAGCATCCAACGGGCGATGGCGGCGCGGGAGCGGGGCCAGTGATAGAGAATGATGTCGTCGCCGTCGTCGCTCATTCCGGTCATCTCTTCGGGGCTATCGCGTGGATGTGTTGCGGACGTCAGGCGCGACGCGAGGGATGGAGAGGGTCATCCTTGCGCCGTTGCCGGTTCGGTCTCGACGGTGAGGTTGAGAGCGGCGGCGAGCAGTTCGCGCGTATAGTCCTGGCGTGCGTGGGCGAAGATCTGTTCGGCCGGGCCTTCCTCGACGACGCGCCCCTTGCGCATAACGATCACATGGTTGCACAGCGCGCGCACGACTTTCAAATCGTGGCTGATGAACAGGTAGGCGAGATCGTGACGCCTCTGGAGATCGCGCAGGAGATCGACGATCTGCGCCTGGACGCTCATGTCGAGCGCGCTCGTCGGCTCGTCG
>CAZDNY010000615.1:0-2042 GCA_964506885.1 uncultured Hyphomicrobiaceae bacterium
ATCGGCGGGGCCTAAGAGGGCATCCAGAACAAAACCAATTTGCGTGTTCAGAATCGGCAGCAAACCCAATATCAACACCTCTGAACCAGGCGAAGCCGGTCGTTACCGCTCCAGTGCAGTGAGAGTACTTTGGCGTCAACAGGTGCTTTGACAACATAGTCGTCAGCGCAAACATTGGCCGATGCGCTCAAATTGTGGCCGAATGCTTATCCAAGCAACAAATGAATTGAAGACAGGCAAATGGCTCGAATATTTGTCTCCGGTGCGAGCGGGTTCATCGGGAAAGCTCTCTGCGCTCGCCTGAGCCGGCTGGGCCACCACGTCATTGCCGGTGTTCGAATCCGCACGCCAAGTTCAAACCTCGAATGCGAGTCTATCTGCGAAACAGGACCACTCGAGCTGCATGACAGTCTCCAAGGACATCTCGCCGGTGTTGATGTCGTGATCCATGCTGCCGGATGGGCAGGGAACCCAAGACCCAGCACCGCAGGCCAACATCGGACAGATCACTTAGCCGCACGGCAGTTGTGCCGCGCGGCAGCCAACGCAGGGGTTGAACATTTTGTATTGATCAGCTCGGTCAAAGCGATCGGTGCCCAGACCCACGAGAAACCCTTCGATGAGATGACGCCTCTGCAGCCGAAAGACTCTTACGGAGCGATCAAACTCCAAACCGAGAGATCCCTATCCGGGATCGAAGGGATCACCAAGACGATCATTCGGCTTCCAGCAATCTATGGCCCAGAGATGAGAGGCGGCATGCTCACACTCTTCGCGTTAGCCTCTCGGCATGTGCCGCTGCCACTAAAGGGGCACCAAAACGCGCGAGATTTTCTGAGCCTCACGTCCATGTCGGATTTCGTGACAGCATGCGTCGAACGCCCACCACAGAGTCTAGACACCACACGAGTCCTGCTCGTTTGCGACGGAAGGCCGGTGTCCTCCTCCGATCTCTACGACCTCATCGGACGGTCGTTAGGGTACAGGTCCCTCCAGTTCGGCATCCCAGAATTCTTGTCAAAAGCAGCAGCAACTAGCCGGTCCGGGTCCTTGCAAAGTCTGTTTGGATCCCTTCGTGTAAACGACGCGTGGTCCCGCGCCCAACTCCAATGGGCTCCACCTGTGGACTTAGAAGAAGCGCTCCAGGCCACAGCAGCGTGGTATCGAACGAGAATAGATTAACTGAGCTTCGCGAATTTCAAGGAGAGGCAAGGCCACTGCGAGCCAGTCTGCAAATTGCTCGACTCATCATAAGTCCAATAATGGTCGCACGGACCTCAACACGCACCGCCGCTCTGGAACTTAGCCAAGCCGCCGAACAAGATAATGCTGGCACGAAAGAGCCCGATACGATAATTTTTCTTCAGGGGTACTCAGCTGCTTCTGAGTTTTGTGGATTTGATTGCGTTTACAATGCGTTCTTAAAAAAAACGGCGAGTGCGCATATGGGTACAGATATTTCATCAGAGCGGGTTGTTGGCCTTTCCATCTTAGCGGGGTTGCCCGCGCTCTTCTGGCCAGCGCTCGCGAACTGGCTGCTCGAAGCCAACGGGTTCGACGTTGCTGCGGCAGATCTGGTCCTGCTTGGGGCGAGCATCGCGATGTTCCTTCTCGCGGTCTGTGCCCCGCTCACGTCCAAATCCATCTGAGCACTTGCACGCCCCTTTCAAGACATCGTCGAAAATACGAGCCGGTGATCGTGACGTAGCACCTCGCGGCTTTGGCCCTTTGGCCACGTCCACAACCACCCGCAGGAAAAGTAAATGGGCGTCCGCTTGTCATAGCTTCTCATCGGCGCCGTCACGGCGTCGGTGATCTGGTGGATCGTCTTCAGAGGCCTGCACGCACAAATCCTGCAGATGCTCCGCGGGGTCATGTGACTGGAGCACCATCCCAGCCACACACGAAGATGCCTCGCTTTCCGAAAAGAACAGCCGACCAGCTCGCCAGCGCCAAACCCGCACGACAGGGTCTTACGCCCAGGCCGAGCAAACCTATCAGCAGAGTCGGCATGTGTGCCTCGAATGCGATTCTCGCTCGGC
>CAZDNY010000616.1:0-2035 GCA_964506885.1 uncultured Hyphomicrobiaceae bacterium
TCCGGGACCATCGATGTCGACGCGGCGGTTGCCAAGTTCCGTGCGGCGACGAACGGCAACATGGCGACTTATGTCACCGCGTGCGTGCACTGCGGCCAATGCGCCGAAGCGTGCCACTTCTACCAGGTGACGAAGGATCCGCGGCATACACCGGCATTGAAGCTGCGCCCGATGCTCAAGGCGCATCGCTCCATGAGTTCGCCGCTCGCCTGGATCGGGTTGGCTGCGAAGCTCACCGAGGCAGATCTGCGCGCCTCCGAGGATCTCATCTTCGATACCTGCACCATGTGTGGGCGCTGCACGCAGGTCTGCCCGATGGGTATCGACATCGCGTCCATCGTGGCGATTTCCCGGCAGGCCTACGCGGCGGCGGGGCTCGGTCCGCCAGATCTCATGGAGGCGGCCGATGCGTCGCGCGACAAGGGCAGCCCGCTCGGACTGACGCCGGAGAAACTCGAAGACCGCATCGAATGGCTGGCCGACGAGCACGAGGTCGATATCCCGCTCGACAAAGCGAAAGCGGATGTCCTGCTGACGGTCTCGTCGATCGAGACGATGAAGTATCCGACGTCCATCGTGGCGATGGCGAAATTGATGAACCATGCCGGCGTGAACTGGACCTTCTCGTCGAAGGGCTACGAATCCACGAACTTCGGATATCTTTCCGGAAAGACGGACATCGCGCGCACCATGATCGAGCGCATCGTCGCGGCGGCGGAAACGACGGGCGCCAAGACGGTGGTCATTCCCGAGTGTGGTCATGCCTTCGGGGTCATGCGGTTTGCTGCCGCCAACATCATCGGCCGGGAATTACCTTTCGAGGTGCTGCATATCACCGAGTATCTGGCTGATCTCAAGCGAAAGGGCCGCCTCAAGCTGAAGCCGATGTCGGAGGCCTTCACCTATCACGACCCGTGCCAGATCTCGCGGCGCGGTGGAGCGACGGCTGACGTGCGCTACCTGTTCAGCGGGTTTGCCAAGGACTTCCGCGAGATGACCCCGACGGGCAATTTCAACTGGTGCTGCGGCGGGGGCGGCGGCGTGCAGGCCATGGGGCGTGCTGCCGATGTCCGGCACAAGGTTTTCAAGATCAAGATGGATCAGGTCGAAGCGACGGGCGTGACCACGCTGGTGTCCGCATGCTCGAACTGCCGCCTGACGATGGACGAGAGCAAGGCGCACTATCAGTGGCCGCACGAGCTGGGTAGCCTGGTCGAGATTCTGGCCGACCATCTAGACGAGGCCGGCGCCGCTGCCGAGGCCGCCGAATAAGCAGGCTGCGTTCGCAGCGCGCGCATCGCGAAATTTTGAAGGAGCTTCACGAGCGATGATCAAGAAAGCCGTCATTCCGAGCCTTGCCGTGTTGTTCTCAAGTGCTGCGCCGGCTCTGGCCCACACCGGTCACGGTTTCGCCTTCAGCGATGGCCTTGCGCATCCGATCGGCGGCCTCGATCATCTGCTGGCGATGGTCGCAATCGGTTTCTGGGCCACCGCGATCGGGCCGCGCGCCATGTTGGTGCTGCCGGTGACATTCGTAGCGGCGATGGTCGCGGGTGCGCTGGGCGCGTATTGGGGTATGCCTGGACTGCCGGCAACCGAACTCATGATCGTGCTGTCGCTGCTGGTGCTCGGCGGTGCGATCGCCGCGCGTGCAACGCCGCCGCTTTGGCTTGCGTCGGCTATCACGGCGCTGTTCGCGCTGGCGCACGGGCAGGCCCACGGAATGGAGGTTGCCCCGGACGCCGACATCGCCCTGTTTGTTGCAGGGTTCGCCGCTTCGACAGCGTTGCTGCACGCTGCCGGGTTGGCACTGGCGACTTCCATGCGCCGCTACAGATGGACCGCGCAGGCATTCGGCGCCGTGCTTACCCTATCGAGCGCCGTCATGCTGACGGCGTGAGCCAAGCGTGAGAGTGCAGCAAGACTGCGAAGGCGCATTGCCTACGTTGCTTGACATTGGCAGGTCCAAGCTGGTTTGGAGCCGCCGCCGGCTCGCTGCCTAGCTCGGTCTTCCCTTGATGGGTCGTCAGAGCAA
>CAZDNY010000617.1:0-2031 GCA_964506885.1 uncultured Hyphomicrobiaceae bacterium
GCCGGCTCTTGGTGCGCGCCACCTGCGCATCGAAGTCGCGGTCGACGATGTCGTGATAGGCGCAGCCGGCCGCGCGCATGACGAAGGCACCGATGGCGAAAAGCACCAGATACCAGGGATTGGGATAGGCACGCCCGTCTGCGACCGACGCCAGCGCCAGCGACCACCAGCACGGCAGCAGGAGCAGCCATGTGCCGATCGGGCGGTCGGCGCGCGCCAGACGCAGGAACGGACGCCAGCGCGAGGGCGCATAAACGTCGACCCAGTTGCCGCGCGGAGCGTCGACCACCGGAGGCGGCGCATCCGGGCCGGAGGGCCTGATCTGGTCTGGCGGTACGGGTGTCGTCATGACGAGCGTTGTTCCAGCGGTCCCAATTTCCTCGCCAGTTCCGGCGAAATGATCACTGCGCGTGAAGCTTGCGCCCCCCCGTAATTGCGATAAGACGGCGTCCATGGCAATTCATGATTTCAACGCGCAAAGGCTCTGGCTGGATGCCTCTCTCGCCGATGGCGATTCGCTCGCGGCGACACGCGAGCAGGCCAACTATCTGCGTAACGTCCTGCGCCTCAAGGACGGTGACGAGGTCTTCGTCTTCAATGGTCGCGACGGGGAATGGCAGGCCCGCTTCGCCGCAGCCGGCAAGCGCGAGTGCACCTTGACGCTGGTGCGGCAGGTGCGTCCACAGACGCCGCCGTCGCAGTTGATCTACCTTTTTGCGCCGCTCAAGCGCGCCCGGCTCGACTACATGGTGCAAAAGGCCGTCGAGATGGGCGTCGGGCGTCTGGCGCCTGTCATTACCCGCCGTACCGTCGCCGAACGCGTCAACCTGGAGCGCATGCGTGCCAACGCGATCGAAGCCGCCGAACAGTGCGGGATCCTGAGCCTGCCCGCCATCGATGCACCCGAGAAGCTCGAATCGAGGATCGCGGCATGGCCCGCTGATGTCCCCCTGATCTTTTGCGACGAGTCCGCTGAGATCGCCAATCCCGTTGCGCAGCTGAGTGACCTGGCCCAAGGCATGCGTCCGCAAGCGCCTATCGGCGTTCTGATCGGCCCGGAGGGCGGCTTTGACGAGACCGAGCGCTCTTTGCTGCTGCGCCAGCCGTTCGTGACGGCTCTTTCGCTGGGACCGCGCGTCATGCGCGCCGATACCGCCGCCGTCGCCGCATTGGCGATCGTCAACGCGACGCTGGGCGATTGGCGATAAGTGGCGGGCAAGTCCACCCAAGTCGAAAGTCCTGCGCCTTGATGCTGCCGCACTGAGCGCGAAACATCGCAGTTGAGCCGGCAACCTAGTGAGTGCGGCATGAGGAAATCGTGCCACGTGTTTTGCTCACCATGTCTGCAAGCTTTGGTTCAGGGGGACGTCGATCTGGGGGTGACACGCTGACGCCGGGTGGAACAACTGCCACCGCAAGTGTTTTTTGATCAGCACCATCGTTGACCTCACGCTCATTGTGCTCCGGGCCACGTGTACCGGCGCAGCCGCTTCGCGTTTCGAGGCGCCGCGCCATGGATCAGTCGCGTTGTGTCGAGTAGAGCTTCATGTCCGGGCCAAACCTCGCCGATACCGGAAGGCGCCGCGCCTATGATGGGCGTGTGCGCATACCACGTGCGGTCTCGCGTGCGATGCGGTCCGCCACCGTCGGTCTGATCGCCATCACTGCAATTCCCGTTCTGACACCGATCCTGCATCAAGCCGCTCAGGCGGCCGAATTGCCCCGCTTCATTGCCGAACCACAGCTCGCCCCTCTCCGCGATGCTTTATACGCCTATAGCTCCGGCGCGCTGCCTCAGGCGCACGAGCCACCCGTATTCATCGCCGCAGGCGGCAACCTCGACAATGCAGCTCCACACGGTTCCCTTGCGCTCGGCAACATGGGGGATGCGGACGCCAACGCCGACCTGACGACCCAAGACCTGCAAAACACACTGCGCGCGGCACGTCAGGATGCCGGGGAAGCGCGCGCACTGGCTGACGAAATGAGCCGGCGCGCGGCCGAGATCTCCGCTCGTCTCGCTGCCCAAGG
>CAZDNY010000618.1:0-2028 GCA_964506885.1 uncultured Hyphomicrobiaceae bacterium
CGCTCCTGGTACAACCGCGCCGGTGTCGAGCGGGTGATGGGCTTCGCCTCGCCCGAGCAGGTGGAGGAATTCTTCAACGACGTTCCGGAATTCGAGCGGATGCTGGCGCGGTCGGGCACGAAGCTCATCAAGTACTGGTTCTCGATCACCGACGAAGAGCAGCAGCTGCGATTCCTGATGCGCATCCACGATCCGATGAAGCAGTGGAAGCTGTCGCCGATGGACCTGCAAAGCCGCGTGCGCTGGGAGCAGTACACCAAGGCGAAAGAAGAAATGCTCGAACGCACGAACATTCCGGAAGCGCCCTGGTACATCGTGGAGGGCAACGACAAGAAGCGCGCGCGTCTCAACTGCATCCAGCACCTGCTCGACCAAGTGCCGTATGACGAGATCCCGCACGATCCGATCGACCTGCCCGACCGCGTGTTCAACCCGAAATACGAGCGCAAGGTTCTGCCCAAGCGTCTTTACGTGAAGAGCAAGTACTGAGGGGGATCATCCCGCGCTTGGTGCTGCGGGCGTTACTGCGCGTGGCGGGCAACGGCGTCCGCGATGGCCTCACGCCAGTTGCGCAGTTCGGTGCCGTAGGTTGCCGCCAGGCGCGCGCAGTCTAGCGCAGCATTGCGGGGACGCGGTGCGCGCGTTGGAAACTGTGTGGAGGTGATGGGCTCGATGGCGGCTGCGGCGTCGTCGAGCCGGGCGGCGCGGCAAACCTCGACGGCGACGTCATGCCAGCTGGCGGGGCCGCCGGCGTTGGCGATGTGATAGGTGCCCCAGAGGGGCGCGGTGGTGTCGCTGCGCGCTGCATGGGCGCGCGCGGCGATGTCGAAAATGGCGTTGGCGAGATCGTGGGCGTAGGTCGGGCTGCCATGCTGATCGGCCACGACGCGCAAGGGATCACCACGGCGGGCTTTGACGAGCACGTCCGAGACGAAATTGCCTGTGAAGGGGCTGAAGATCCAGCTCGTGCGCAAAATCACGTGTTGCGGGTTGGCACTGCGCACGTCGGCTTCGCCCGCGTGTTTCGAGGCACCATAGGCACTGAGCGGGTGGGCGTCGTCGTCTTCGAGGTAGGGTGATGTCTTGCGGCCATCGAAGATGTTGACGCTCGACATGTGGATGATGGGAACGCCGCGAGCGGCTGCGACGAGCGCGAGCAGGCGGGCGCCGTCGCGGTTCAAGGCAAGAGCGCGATCCGGTTCGCCTTCGGCGTCGTCCACGGCAGTGTAGCCGGCGGTGTTGATGAGAATATCGGGTCGATTTTCGGACAGCGCGCGCTCGATGGCGCGGACCTCGCAGATGTCGAGCGCGGGGCGGCCGAGGGCGAGAGCGCTGATATCGGTTCGGCCGGGTGCGGTGTCGAGAAAGGCACGGGCCAGCTGGCCCTGCCAACCCGCTATCAGAAGTCGCATGAGCTGCTCCGATCAGGGCCGATCCTCGTCAGGTTAATCATGCGGCCCGTTGCACATAAGTATGCGGGGATTCTGAGGCCGGCCCAAGGGGCGGTCCGGCGGGCAGCGGCCAGGCCGGGCATGAGGGGCGGTCTGGGCGGCGGTCCGGAGGGCAAGTGTTGAACAAGACATGGCAATCGGCTAACTCGATGGCATCCGGTCGCATTTGCACGCTGGCAGACGGTTTTGCCAGGCGGTTAGCGCCAGCCGTTCATCTTCAGGGAGACCTAAGCGTTGGATAACGTTCTCATCATCGGTGCGGGAGCCGCGGGCTCCGTCGTTGCCAAGAAGTGCGCGATGAACCGCGACGTCTTCAAGAAGATCCATCTGGCGTCGCGGCGGCTGGAAAGCTGCAAGAAGGTTCAGAAGGAGGCGGTCTCCAAGATCGACATCTCGCAGGTCGATGCCGACGATGTCGCGGCGACGGTGAAGCTGATCGAGAAGGTCAAGCCCGATCTCGTCATCAACATGGCGCTGCCTTACCAGGACCTGCCGATCATGGATGCGTGCCTCAAGGCCGGCGTGCACTACATGGACACGGCCAACTACGAGCCGCGTGATGAGGCGAAGTTCACCT
>CAZDNY010000619.1:0-2021 GCA_964506885.1 uncultured Hyphomicrobiaceae bacterium
CCACGCCGCCTTGATGGAGCCGTGGGACGGGCCGGCCGCGATGGCCTTTACCGACGGCCGCCAGATCGGCGCCACGCTGGACCGCAACGGCTTGCGTCCGGCACGCTACCTCGTCACCAAGGACGACGTGGTCATCATGTCGTCGGAGTCGGGCGTTCTCCCCGTCAAGGAGGAGAACATCGTCAAGAAGTGGCGCCTGCAGCCCGGCAAGATGCTGCTCATCGACCTCGAAAAGGGCCGCATCATTTCCGATGAGGAATTGAAGGCCGATATCGCCTCCTCTCACCCCTACGAGACGTGGCTGAAGAGCACGCAGATCATGGTCTCCGATCTGCCGCTGCCGCAGCGTCGCACGCCCGTACGTCACTCTGACGTGTCACTGCTCGATCTGCAGCAGGCCTTCGGCTACACGCAGGAAAGCGTCAAGTTCCTGATGACGCCGATGGCTGCCACAGGCCAGGAAGCGATCGGCTCCATGGGCACCGACACGCCGCTGTCCGCGCTGTCGTCGAAGCCCAAGCTGCTGCACACCTATTTCAAGCAGAACTTCGCCCAGGTGACGAACCCGCCGATCGACTCGATCCGCGAGGAACTCGTCATGAGCCTCGTCTCCTTCATCGGCCCGCGCCCCAACCTGCTCGACCTTGAAGGAACCTCGCGCCAGAAGCGGCTCGAGGTCTACCAGCCGATTCTCACCAACGAGGACCTCGAGCGCATCCGCCAGATCGGAGAAGTGCCCGACAACAACTTCTCATCGATCACCATCGACATGACCTTCAACGCGTCGCGCGGCACCGCCGGCATGGTGACCGCACTCGATGTCGTCTGCGCAGAGGCCGAGGAAGCGGTCCGTTCAGGCGCCTACAACATCATCATCCTGTCCGACCGCGCCGTCAGCCACGATCGCGTGCCGATCCCGGCGCTGCTCGCGACCTCGGCCGTCCACCACCACCTCATCAAGCAGGGCCTGCGCACTTCGGTCGGCCTTGTCATCGAGACCGGCGAGGCCCACGAGGTGCACCAGTTCTGCACGCTTGCCGGCTACGGCGCCGAGGCCATCAACCCCTACCTCGCCTTCGAGACGCTGGAAGCGATGCTGCCCGAACTCGACGAGGGCCTCACAACCGACGAGGTCAAGAAGCGCTACATCAAGGCGGTCGGCAAGGCGATCTTGAAGGTCATGGCCAAGATGGGCATCTCGACCTATCAGTCCTATTGCGGCGCGCAGATTTTCGACGCCGTCGGCCTGAAGTCGAGCTTCGTCAACAAGTACTTCACCGGCACCCACACCCAGATCGAGGGCGTCGGCCTGCGCGAGATCGCAACCGAGACATGCGAGCGCCACCGCCTCGCCTTCTCCAACGCACCGGTCCTGAAGAACGCGCTCGATGTCGGCGGCGAATATGCCTACCGCATCCGCGGCGAGGCCCATGTCTGGCGCCCCGGCGTGGTCGCCGACCTGCAGCACGCCGTGCGCGGCAACCTACCCGACAAGTACCGCTCCTTCGCTGCCCAGGTAAACGAGCAGTCCGAACAGCTCATGACCATGCGCGGCCTGTTCCGCATCAAGGGCGCACAGGAAGCCGGCCGCAAGCCAGTGCCTCTCGACGAGGTCGAGCCGGCTGCCGAGATCGTCAAGCGTTTCGCCACCGGCGCGATGAGCTTCGGCTCGATCAGCCGCGAGGCCCACACCACGCTTGCCGTTGCCATGAACCGCATCGGCGGCAAGTCCAACACAGGCGAGGGCGGCGAGGAGCCGGACCGCTTCACCCCCATGCCCAACGGCGATTCCATGCGCTCGGCGATCAAGCAGGTCGCTTCGGGGCGCTTCGGCGTGACCACCGAGTATCTGGTCAACTCCGACATGATCCAGATCAAGATGGCACAGGGCGCCAAGCCTGGCGAAGGCGGCCAGCTGCCCGGCCACAAGGTCGACCAGACCATCGCCAAGGTGCGTCATTCAACTCCCGGCGTCGGCCTCATCTCGCCGCCGCCGCACCATGACATCTATTCGATCGAGG
>CAZDNY010000620.1:0-2020 GCA_964506885.1 uncultured Hyphomicrobiaceae bacterium
CTTCGATCCGGGCGTGCCCGTCGATGTGCTCGCGGCGATGGATGTCGCGCGCCGCTCACGCCACCCAATGGCCCTCCGGCTGCCATGGCACGGCGGCATCGACAGCATCGACCGGGCTGTCTATCGGGCAGAGCGTCTCGAACACAGGACCGGCGCAGACGCCAACCGGAATCTGGAACTCGATGAGACCGGCTTCGTGCGTCGCTATCTGCCGCAGACCCGCGTGGTGATCGCCGGACGCGGCACATATGCCTCCGCCCTGACCGGGTTCGCGCATGCGCTCGGCTGGGAGACGTGTCTTGCCACGCCCGACGAGGCCTTGATCGAGCAACACGCACATCAGTGCCGCGCCACGGTAAAGCTGACCCGCGCAGCCGACTTCGACGCCACGCTCATCGACCCGTGGACGGCAACGGTATTGTTGTTCCATGACCATGCCTGGGAACCTGCCATCCTGGCGCAAGCCCTGCGCGCCGATGGCTTCTATGTCGGTGCGCTGGGCAGCAGACAAACGCATCGCCGCCGCCGCGAAGCGCTGGCTGCTCTCGGCATCGATACCGACAAGTCTCATGAGATCCGGGGGCCGGTCGGTCTCGACATCTCTGCACGCACGCCGCCCGAGATCGCCTTGTCGATCGCCGCCGAGATCATCGCCGCGCGCAATGGAGGATGTTGATGCCATGCCGCTGCCCGCCCTCCAGCACCTGTCGGCAATCGTACTGGCCGCCGGGCAATCCGTGCGCATGGGCGGCCCCAACAAACTGCTCCAATCTCTCGCTGGGCAGCCGTTGCTCTCCCACGCGCTCGAGACCGTCGCAGGGTTGCACTTGGGCCAGGTCGTCGTCGTCACCGGGCGCGACGGCGACGATGTCGCGCGGATAGCCCGGGCGCATGGCCTTCAAACGGTCCACAACACACGCTTCGCGGAGGGCATGGGCACGTCGATAGCAGCAGGTGCCAACGCGCTGCATCCCGGACACGCCGGCATGTTTGTGCACCTGGGCGATCTCCCCTTCGTCTCGCGCTCGACATTCCACGCCTTGTCGGAGACATTCAGCGCGGACTCGGAGAAACGCATCGATGCGTTCGTTCCCGAATGCGGCGGTGTCCGCGGTCATCCCGTTCTGTTTCGCGAACACCTGATAGGTGAACTCGGACGCTTGAGCGGTGACGAAGGCGCGCGCCGCACTCTGGAAGCGCGCAACTGCCGCCGGGTCCGCGTCAATGATCCCCACATCGCGCACGACGTCGACACGATGGAGGATTTGGCGGCGTTCTCCCAGTGCTCATGACACACCACCGCGCGCACGGATCACGGTGCAGCAGACGTAATTGCCTCGAGCAGGTCCTGGTTCAGTGGCCGCCAACGATCGGTGCGGCAAGACCCTCCATCTCTACATTGACGCACGCCGGCAAGCCGGATGCCACCGCGCGCGCCAGCGCGTCGTGAAGCTCATCTGCCCGCGTGACGTATTCGCCATGCCCGCCGAGCGCCGCCACCGCCAGATCATAGCGCGCAGCACTCAATTGACATCCGATCAGGCGATCAGGCCCATAATCGCGCATCTGGATTTCGTGCTCGGCGTTCCAGCGTCGGTCCCGATCACGGCCACGAAGGGCAGCTTCTCGCGCACCGCCGTCTCGAACTCTGCCAGATGAAAGCCGACCGTGCCGTCACCCATCATGGCGATGATGGTCGCTTCAGGCCGTGCGGCCTTGGCGCCGATCGCATAGCAAAGTCCCCCGCCGATCGCCCCGGCCGGTCCGTTGACGAGCCGGTTATCGGCAGGCAGCGCCGCTTGCGCCCATTGTCCGAACTCGCCGCCATCGCAGATGAGCAGCGCTGCGCCACTTACATTCATGGTGTCACCGACCGCACGCGCAATTGTGAGTGCGCTGATATCGGGGTCAGTGATGTGCTCCGCGGCAGAAAAATTCCGCTGGGCGAGAAGTTGATCGCTGCGCTCCAGCCAGTCGCCCGTGTCAGACTTCAGATCACGTGCCGAGTCTGCCAATGACT
>CAZDNY010000621.1:0-2013 GCA_964506885.1 uncultured Hyphomicrobiaceae bacterium
ACGCCGGCGGAGCGCGCTGCCTACCTCAAGCAGGCTGGGGCACTGAGGCGTGCGGAAAATGGTGAGGCGGAAGAGAACGGTGTGGCCGAGGCGGCCGACGTGGAAGAGGGCGCGGACGGTGCCACCGAACTTACGCCGGAGCGCTTCGCGTTCATGGCGGAGGCCGAGCAGTTCGTTCTGACGGTTTCGGAGCGCGGGTTCGGTAAGCGCTCGTCATCCTACGAGTACCGGACCAGCGGTCGCGGCGGCAAGGGCATCTTTGCGATGGTCGTCAACGAGCGTAACGGCCCGCTGGTGGCATCCTTCCCGGTGACGGACGGCGACCAGATCATGCTGGTCACGGATGCCGGGCAGTTGATCCGTTGTCCCGTTCACGACATTCGCATCGCCGGGCGCAACACGCAGGGCGTGCGGATCTTCAAGACGGATGCCGAGGAGCGCGTGGTCTCGGTCGAATGGATCCCCGAGGAGAGCGAGGCTGAAGGCGAGGACGATCCCGAAGGGGCTGGCGACGACGCATAGGCGCGATCGCGGGCCCGGCGGGCGTTACCCCGCGCCGCCGGGCAGGTGGGGCTGTGTTCAGCGTCCTGCCGGCTCGGGCTGGCGCACCTCATGCAGGGCTTTGATCGTCTCGGCCAGAGGTGAGAGCTGGCACAGGGCGGCGAAGTTGGGCGCATAGCCGCGACCGCGGCCGGCCAGACCGAGCACGCCCGACTGGCGCAGCCGGGACATGATGCGTGACAGCGTATCGGCGTTGAGCGAGAGGTAATCGGCCATATCCGTGCGCGACAGGGGCATGTCGAATGTGCGTGCGCCTTCATAGCCGCGCTCGCCGATGCGGTATGCGAACTCGATCAGAAGCGAGACGACGCGCTCTTCGCCCGTCAACGTACCGATGGTTGCCAGATGCAAAAGGCGACGCGGGTACTGGTTCGTGACCGCGCAATCGAGCCAATTGCGTACCAGCGGATCGGCGTTGAACGTCTGTTCCAGACGCGACAGGCCGATCCGCACAACCTCTCCCTGACATGCGGCAATGAGGTTCACGCCAGAGACGTCGGGGATGAAACCGCCGCGGACGACGTCGCCTGCGTAGTAGATGTCGAGGATCTGGCGCGAGGTGGGTTGGGGCAGGCTTTCCAGCACCAGAACGCCGCGAGTGACGACGTAGATATGTTCAGCGTCGCGGCTGATGGCCAGTCTCTGGCGCGGCCGCAAATTGATGGTTACGCCCTGTTTGACCAATTGGGCGGGCGGGGTCGGAGACTCCGGCGCCATCTTCAGGGCTTCGCAAAGTGTCATCGCAAATGCCTGTTCAGCTGAGCTCAGCTTGTTGAGTGACCGGTTCTCCGCGGGCCTTTCGAGGCGGGCCGCGACCGCAAAAAAACTTCGACGCGCGGTACCGCGGACGCGGTGCACCTGTGATCCTTCAGGTTCGACGCATCAGGGCATCACGGCCTTGATGGGGATCAACAAATGATCCGGCGATGCCGAAATCCTTCAGGGTGAATGGTCGCAGGCTGATTCGCGAAGCACCTGTGTCGGTGGGGTCAATTCCTTGTGCCGAATTTTGACCGAGATCATAGTAGGGCGTGGTCGGCACGCAACATTTCGATCGTGTGCTGTGCTTGCCTGACGTCCGTCAGGTTGTGCCGCGTCTACGTGCTCGCGCAACGTCGCGGAAATTGTCAGGAAGAAGACATCGCTTGCGCGGCGAGGAGATGGGGCCCCGGCCGAGAGCGAGCACTGACTACGGGGGTTTGGAACATGAAAAAGGCAATCGTTGCGGCCGGTGCGCTGGCTCTTGCGGCATTCGGGACGGCGGGCACGGCTGCTGCCGGTGACTACAATGGCGATTTCATGATTCGCATCGGCGGATCGGTCGTACATCCAGACGCGGGTGCGTCGGTGTCGTTGGACGGCGCACGCATTCCTGGCGCGGATGCCGACGTAAGTACCGAGGTAATTCCATCGGCCACGTTGACCTATTTCTTCAACAAGAACCTCGCGGTT
>CAZDNY010000622.1:0-2009 GCA_964506885.1 uncultured Hyphomicrobiaceae bacterium
GATCGTGTGCAGCATGGCATTGAGCAGCGCCACGTCGTGCGCCGGCTTGAAGTTGAGAACGTGCGTCGCATACCGCGCCAGACCCGAATGCTGCCCGCGCGGGTCCATGATGATGAGGTTCGCCCCGCGCGCCGCCGCCTGCTTCAGGTAGGTTGCCGCAACCGGGTGGTTTTCAGCAGGCCGGGCACCAATCACGATGATCGTCTCGGCATCCTTGGCCGCCGTGAACGGCGCCGTCACCGCGCCCGAGTTGACGCCTTCCATCAGCGCCGCCACCGACGACGCGTGACACAGCCGCGTGCAGTGATCGACGTTGTTGGTACCGAAGCCCTGCCGGATCAGCTTCTGGAATAGATACGCCTCTTCATTGGAGCCCTTCGCCGAGCCGAGCCCCGCCAATGCCGAAGGTCCCCAGGTGTCGCGCAGCCGCTTGAAGCCCTTGGCAGCCTTCTCCAGCGCCTCTTCCCAGGTCGCCTCGCGGAAAACTTCGAGAATCTCGTCGCGCGATCGCGGGATCAGGCACTCGCGCCTCGCCGCGCCCTCACGCCGGATCAGCGGCTTGGTCAGCCGGTCGGGATGGTGGATGTAGTCGAAACCGAACCGGCCCTTGACGCACAATCGGTTCTCGTTGGCCGGACCGTTGCGCCCGTCGACATAGAGAATCTTGTCGTCCTTCACATGCACCGTCGTCTGGCAGCCCACCCCGCAATACGGGCAAACCGTCTCGACGCTCTTGTCCTCGAACTGGGTGCGCTTGCCGGTCGACTTGTCGAGCAGGTTGCCTTCCATCAGTGCGCCGGTCGGACAAGCCTGCACGCACTCGCCGCACGCAACGCACGTCGACGTACCCATCGCATCGTCAAAATCAAAAACGACCTTTGAACCATGCCCGCGATACGCCATGCCGATGACGTCGTTCATCTGCACTTCGCGGCACGCGCGCACACACAGGTTGCAGTTGATGCAGGCATCCAGGTTGACCGCGATCGCTGCGTGCGAATAGTCGGACTTGGGCCGCTCGCCCGCCGGATAGCGGCTCGCCGGCTTGATCCCCATCCGGTCGACCCAGGACCAGAACTTGGACTTGGGATCGTGGCTATCCTCGCGCTCGGGCTGGTCGGCCATCAAGAGCTCGAACACCATTTCGCGCGACTTCTTCGCGCGTTCCGATGCTGTCTTGACCTGCATGCCCGGCGCCGCCTTGCGCTGGCACGATGCCGTCAGCACCCGCTCGCCCTCCACCTCGACCATGCAGGCGCGGCAGTTGCCGTCGGCCCGGTAGCCGGGCGCCGGCAACCAGCACAGATGCGGAATATCGACACCTTCGCGTTTCGCCACCTGCCAGATCGTTTCACCGGCATCGGCTTCGACCTCACGGCCGTCGAGTGTGAACTTGATTTTTTCTGTCATGATCTCGTCTCTCGCGGATCTCTTGGGTTCACGTCTCTAGTGGACCCGCACGGCGCTGCGGGCCTCGGCGTCATGCTATTTCTGGTCCTCGGGAAAGAACTTCAAAACCGACATGAGCGGATTGGATGCGGCCTGTCCCAGGCCGCAGATCGAGGCATCCCGCATCACTTGGGCGAGATCCTCCAGCAACGGCTTGTCCCACACATCCGAAGACATCAGCTTCACCGCCTTTTCCGTTCCGTTGCGACACGGCGTACACTGCCCGCAGCTTTCGTCCTCGAAAAAGCGCATCAGGTTGCGTGCCACGTCCTTCATGTCGTCCCTGTCCGACAGAATGACAACCGCATGGCTGCCGACGAAGCAGCCATGCTTTTCCAATTGACCGAAATCGAGCGGAATATCGCCCATCGAGGCGGGCAGGATGCCACCCGACGCGCCGCCCGGCAGGTAACCTTTGAAGCTATGCCCGTCGAGCATGCCCCCGCACTGCTCGATCAGTTCCTGCACCGTCGAGCCCGCCGCCGTCAGCACCACGCCCGGATTCTTCACGCGCCCCGACACCGAATAGGACCGCAGTCCCTTCGCGCCATTCTTGCCTT
>CAZDNY010000623.1:0-2008 GCA_964506885.1 uncultured Hyphomicrobiaceae bacterium
CCGACGCCCGGGTCTTCGCTGACGAAGTCTGGCCCGGCCAGATTCGCCAGGGCGGTCTGCTCGATGAAGGCTATGCCCGCGCCGAGAGGTGGCTCGCCCCGGCGAGCGACCCGCGCGCTGCCGAGTTGGTGAAGTACAGATCTCTCGACACAGCCGGACAGGCCTTCGGACATGCCACCATCGCTCCGCGCGTTGCGGTCAGCTTCGAAGAACGCATCAACGCTGCGGGGATTACACAACCTGCCTGCACCCGCTGCGGCGACTGCTGCGGCGGCTGCAACGTCGGCGCCAAGAACACCGTTGCCCAGACCTATCTGCCCGACGCCAGGCGCCACGGCGCCGAGATGTTCACGCACATCAAGGTCCGCCACGTCGCCAAGGACATGAACGGACGCTGGCGCATCGCCTTCGCCACATTGAGCGCCGATGGACACGATGTCGAACGCGACGGCGAAGTCACCGCCGACATCGTCGTCCTCGCCGCCGGCACGTTGGGTTCGACAGAGATTCTTCTGCGCTCAGCAGCAAAAGGCCTCGCGCTGTCCGACCGCCTCGGCAAGCGTTTCTCCGCCAACGGCGACATCATCGCCTTCGGTTGGGGTGCAAAAACCCCGATCAATGCCATCGGCATCGGCCATCCCGCCAAGATCGAAGGTCGTGAGGTGGGTGCTGCCGTCACCGGCCAGATCGAAATCCGCGACCCCGATCACCTCGCCCACCAACTGACCGTGCAGGAAGGCGTGCTGCCCTCGGCCATCGCACCCGCGCTGCCGCTCATGTTCATTCCCAACGGCCGCCTGCTGGGCGCGCTGCAAAGCCTCATCAAGGGCGTCTACAACGGCCCGTTCGCCCATCTGCAGACGTTCTTTGCCGTGTCCCACGACAGCGCCGCGGGCACGTTCCATCTCGACGGCGACAAGCTCGCCCTGCGCTGGCCCGGTGCCAAAGACGAACCGGCATACCAGCGTCTCGACGCCAAGCTAACGGAACTCGTCACCCAGTCCGGCGGAAAATACGTGAAGAACCCGCTTGCCGGCACCGTCATGGGCCACCAGCCCGCAACCGCCCACCCTCTTGGCGGCTGCGGCATGGGTACCGAGCGCAGCGACGGCGTCGTCAACCACAAGGGCCAGGTCTTCGACGCCGCGTCAGGGCGCGGTTCGACCGATGTGCACGACGGCCTTTACGTCATCGACGGCGCCATCATCCCCCGCTCGCTCGGCTGCAACCCGCTCTTCACCATCACCGCCCTCGCCGAACGCGCACTGATCCACATGGCGGCGGACAAGGGCCTGACCTTCGATATTGGCCCGGCCGAATTGCCCGCCGCGATCTCGTAAGCCAGCCGGCAGACTGAAGGCCCGCGGGCCATGCGCCGGCTTCTCTTCTACTTCTTGCGTTGCTTGATCTGCTTGAACTTTTGCGGCTGCATGGCTGGCTGATTGTACTTCATCGACGTGGCTGGGGGCCGGGCCCACTTGAAATAGCGGACGTCCGGATTGGCCGGCCGCAAGTCCGCCACCTGCCGATGACCTGCCTCAGCCTGCTTGCTCGCAACCGGGCCCGCCGTTTCGTCGCCTGGCGCGACCGCCGCCAGCGTCGTCACCGGATCGACGCCGATCGACATGCCGAGCGCGGCCGCGGCAATGGCCAGCTTCAGTCGCTTGCCGTCGTTATGCTTGGGTGGTCGTGAAGTAGGGCTCATCATATGTCTCCTTCATGGTAGCGAGCCACGTCTCCATGGCTTCGAGGTAGGTTTGGAATTTTTCGTCGATACCGGTCGGAACTGGCATGTCCCGGCGCACACAGGCGTCGGCGACGATGGCATCGACATCGAACCACTCCGCGTAGAATGGACGATCTGGTTCACCTGCCCCGGACGGGGCGGATTCGATCAAGTCAGCTGCATCGATATGCGCGCGCGACGGCTCATGCAGCGCATCGAAAAAGCGATAGAAGAGGTCCTGGAGCCTGTCGCCCGCACCGATGTGAGCGCCTGCACCTTGCG
>CAZDNY010000624.1:0-2005 GCA_964506885.1 uncultured Hyphomicrobiaceae bacterium
AATGCCTATGTGACGCGGGCGATGGCGGATTTCGGTGACAGTGCGGTGGCGGGCTGGGCCATCATCGGGCGTATCATGCCGGTCGCATTCGGAGCGATCTATACACTGTCGGGCTCTATCGGACCGATCGTCGGACAGAATTACGGCGCGGGGGGATTTGCGCGGATGCGTGAAGCGTTCACGCTGTCCTTGTGGGTGACGGCAGGATTCACCGCGCTCGCCTGGGCGCTGCTGGCGGTGCTGTCGCAACCTTTGGCTGACGTTTTTCTCGCCACGGGCGATGCGGAGCGGCTGATCCTGCTGTTCTGTCGCTGGCTGGCACCTCTGTTTGCATTTCTCGGGGCCTTGTTCGTCTCGAATGCCGTCTTCAATACGCTGCGACGGGCGCATGTCTCGACGATGCTCAACTGGGGTCGCGCGACGATCGGTACGATCCCGTTCGTCATGCTGGGTGCGGCATATGGCGGTGCCGACGGAGTGCTTGCGGCCAATATGCTGGGCGGCATTGTGTTCGGCATCATCGGCGTGGTGCTCTGCTATCGGCTGATGGACCGGCTGGAGGCTCAGGCCGTCTGAGCTTGCCGCAGTGTGCGTTGTGTCGCGGTTGTGGGCTGGCGGGCGGCGTGCCCGCGATGCGACAGGATATCCGGTTATTCACAGGTTCGGCGCGTATCGGGACGGCGGCGACGTCGAATCGCTAGAAGTGGCCGTTACAGCGGCGTCCGGAAAATGGTGAATCGGTTTAGCCTGCCGCACAGCCGAGTTGCGCAGGCCAAGGCGTCCTGTCGCCTCGATGCGCGCGTGCGAGATGGCGAGGTAATCAGAGATGAGACGTCGCGGGGTGCCGGAAACGAGTTCGCAGATGCTGCCGCGCGTTGCGCTGGTGGCGGGATCGGCGCGGACACTCATTGGTGCGCGTGCGCCGTTGATCCGTGCGCTTGTCGCGCGGGGCGTTCCAGTGCTCTGTGTGGCGCCGGATTTCTCCATGGAGCAGACGGCGCAACTGCTCGTGCTGGGGGCAGAGCATGCCACGTTCTCATTGGAGCCGAAGGGGCCGGCGTTCGTGGCCGACTGGAAGGTGGGGCGCGCGCTTGGCGAGCGTCTGCGTGACTGGCGGCCCGATGTCGTGATCGGTATGAGCGAGCGGGTGATGGCGCTGGCCTTGCTGGCAGCCAAGCGGGCGCGGGTCGGCCGCCGCATCGCACTGTTCAACGGTTTTGTCGCGCGCGGGGGCGAGGCCTTCGACGCGGACACCGATCCGCTGCGTGCTTCGCCGCGGCTTCTGGCGCGGGCGTTGAAGGTGGCCGACGCGGCCGTGTTTCACAACCGCGATGATTTCAAGGAAGTGGCGGACTCGATCGGACTCGACGATGGATTGGCGGTTCGCGTCCTGCCCGGAGCCGGAGTCGATCTGACCGAATTTGCGGCTGCACCGCTGGGTCCGGTTTCGCAAGGCGCGGTATTCTTGATGATTTCGGCTCTGGACGAGGCGCATGGCGTGCTCGACTTCTGCGAAGCGGCGCGACGTCTGAAAGCCCGCGCGCCGCGCGCCGAATTCCTGCTTGCAGGGCCGGTGGCCGACAGCGCGACCGCAATCGGCGCGGACCTGTTGCGGCCCTATGCCGGGGCGGTGACGTTCCTTGGCGCCCTGGCAGATGTTCGGCCGACGCTCGCGAAGTGTCACGTGTTCGTCTACCCGTCACATGGCGAGGGGATGCCGCGTGCGATCCTCGAAGCGCTGGCGGTTGGCCGGCCGGTCATCACGACATCGACGCCTGGATGCCGCGAGACGGTCGACGACTGTGTCAACGGCATGCTTGTTGCGCCGGGCAACGTGGCTGCTTTGGAAGATGCTATGGCGCGGATGCTGATGCGGCCGGACCAGCCCATGCGGACCGTTCCCGATGGCCTTTATTTTCTCATCGATCCGGCGTTTCCGTCGCCCGCCAGCTTCCAGAACGGCCGAAACGCCGCCTGGAGCGCGGTGCATGAAAGCCCGTTCACC
>CAZDNY010000625.1:0-2000 GCA_964506885.1 uncultured Hyphomicrobiaceae bacterium
GAGCCTGGCGACGACTGCGCCCATGGCGGTTTCCTGGTGGAGACGGGCCTCGACCTTGGCGAACTGTCAGACGTGCGCAGCGACGACGACGAAAAGGTCTTGAGCGACGCCATCGAATTGATCAGCAACGGCCTGACGCGCGGCGCGGCGCACCTGACCATTCTCGACCGCGCCTGGTCGGAGCGGTGTCTGGGGACGGCCCGGTCCCTTCTGTTCGCCCGTACCGGCAACATCGCAGATCTCGAGGCCGCCATCGCGACGCGCCAGCGGGCGCGCGACCTTTACCGGCAGCTCGACAACCTGATCGAGGCTGAGGCGATGGCACACGACCTCGCCGAGCTCAGAGCCCTGCTGAAGCGGCAGGCCGGGGAGCGGGACGACGCATCCGATAGGACTGGCCCGGACGCTTTCATGCCGCACACCGGTGCGCACGGCGACGATGATCCGGATTTCGACGATCGACTGGCCGACGTCTTCGCGGCAGGCGGCGGCAATCGTCACGTCCAGCCGCGGCGGGCTTCCATCGCTTAGCTTTCAGGTTGCTTACGCGCGCCAGACGGGTTCGTCCCGGCACTATTTCTGGGATGTTGATCAAACTGCGCTGCGCAAAACCGAAAGCGAGCGCTTCTTTCGGCCACAGGCTCCTTCTAAAGTCCCGGCAAAGTGGGGAGAGGGAGACATCGCATGACTTCGCCGGCCGTCGCCGGGGCGCAACCCGTCAAGCAGGCACCGATGCGCGCTCTGGTGTCCTGGGTGCTGTTCGACTGGGCGGCCCAGCCTTATTACACGCTGATACTGACCTTCCTGTTTGCGCCCTACTTCGCAACCGTCGTCGTGGGGAACGCGGCGCAGGGACAGACGCTGTGGGGCTATTCCGCTGCCGCCGCCGGTGTTCTCATCGCCATCGGCAGCCCGCTGCTCGGCGCGTTCGCCGATGGGCGCGGCAGGCGCAAACCGTGGATCGCGCTGTTCTCATTACTCCTGGTCGCGGGACTGGCATCTTTGTGGATGGCCACGCCGGGCGCGGACAATGCGACGATCGCGCTTGTTCTGTTCGGCTTCGTCCTTGCGACGATCGCGGCGGAGTTCACGCAGGTCTTCACCAATGCCATCATGCCGACGCTGGTACCGGCCGAAAAGCTCGGGCGGCTCTCGGGGACGGGCTGGGCGGTCGGATATGCCGGGGGCCTGCTGAGCCTCGCGGTCATGGCGGGCCTGATCGTCACCGACCCTGCGAGCGGCAAGACCATTCTCGGATTGGATCCGCTCATCAAGCTCGATACGGGGACGCGCGAAGGGGACCGGCTGGTCGGGCCGTTCGCCGCACTCTGGTTCGCGATTTTCATGATTCCGTTCTTCCTGTTCGTGCCCGATACGCACAAGCCGCCACCGCCCGGCACGGTCAAGCGCACCGCGCTGGCGGAACTGTGGGACACGGTATCGGGCTTGCCGCGCCATCCCGATATGCTGTTCTTCCTGCTGGCGCGCATGCTCTACATCGACGGCCTGACGGCGATCTTCGCATTCGGCGGAATCTATGGCGCCTCCGTGTTCGGCTGGCAGGCACTCGAACTCGGCATCTTCGGCATCGTACTGACGCTGACAGGGGTGGTTGGCGCCGTTGCCGGCGGGGTGCTGGATGACCGTATCGGCGCGCGCAACGTCATCATGGCGGCGTTGCTGGTGCTGCTGGTCGGCACGCTTGGGATCTTGTCGATCGACAAATCCCATGTCCTGTTCGGCCTCGAAGTGGCGCCGAAGGCAGCAGGTTCGGCACCGTTCTCGTCGACGGGCGAGAGAGTGTTCCTAGTCTTCGCCATGGTGATCGGCATCGTCGCGGCGCCCGTGCAGGCGGCAAGCCGCTCCTTGCTGGCCCGGCTGGCGCCGCCTGAAAAGGTGACGCAGTTCTTCGGGCTGTTCGCGTTCTCCGGCAAGGTGACAGCATTCTTCGCACCGTTCCTGATCGCCAGCGTGACGGCGGCCACGGGATCCGAACGGGC
>CAZDNY010000626.1:0-1995 GCA_964506885.1 uncultured Hyphomicrobiaceae bacterium
CCACCCCGGTGCCGCTGGCCGGCACGTTCGTCGGATATGAGGTGGCGGGAAAAGTGCCGACGGTGATCGCGGCGGCGCTGCTGTTCCTCACGCCCATCTATTTCCTGTTGTCGCTGATCGCGACGGCATCGGGGCAGGCGGACCGGATCGCGATTGCAGCGGGCGCGATGCTGGGGCCGCCGCTCTACGTACTGGCGCCAGGCATGGACCTGCTTCTGGCCGGTCTCATCGGCGGGACCATTGCGCACGTCGTGGCGAAGGCGCGGGGGACGTCATGACGGGGAGCGTGCCAGCCGACGCCATGGCCGTCTCGCAACTCTCGTCGGGGTGGACGCTGGCGCTGATCCTGACGGCGATCTCGCTTCTGGCGCATGAGCCGTGGCGCTGGATCGGCATGTTCCTGGGCCGCAACATCGACATCCAAAGCAACATCTTCCGCTGGGTACGTGCAGTCTCGACGGCGCTGGTGGCTGCACTCGTCATGCGGCTTTTGATTTTTCCTGCCGGGGCTCTGCAGACCGTGCCGCTTGGTGTGCGGATCGTTGCGATGGCAGCGGGCCTGGGCGCCTTCATGATCGGCGGCCGGCGCGTTTCGTACGGCGTTTCCTTGGCGGCGGTCGTGCTGGTGGTGCTGCAGCTGGCTACTGGATGACGAGCGGGGTCTTGTGCAAGAAGCGCGGCGTTCTGATCTCGTCGGCGATGAAGCGGGCGACGTCGGCGCGGGCAACGGTCTTGAACGCCCAGTCCTTGGGGTCATCGAGGGCGCGATAACGGCCTGTGACCGGGGCGGAGACGAGAATGCCGGGACGCGCAATCGTCCAATCGAGGCCGGAATCCTTGACCATGCGTTCCTGGATGTCCTTGTCGTCGTAGACACGTTTCAGCATGATCGGGAACATCAGGCCGTCGTAGAGCATGCCGAAATGTCCGCGGCTGTCGCCGGCGCCCAAACCGGTTACGCAGATGAGTCGCTGTGGTCCGTTTTCGCGCATCAAATCCACTAGGATTCTGGTGGCGCGGGAGAAGAGTGTGGTGCCCGAAAGCATGGTCTGCAGGCTCATCGCTACGCCGAGGCACTGGACGACGGCCTCGGTCCCGGCGAGCGCGCGGGCCACATCATCCTTGTTCAGGGCATCGCCGGCGATCTTTTGCAGATTGGGATCGGTGATCGCGATGCGGTCGGCCGAGCGGGCGAAGGCGCGAACGCGGTGGCCGTCAGCCAGGAGGTGTTTGACGGTTTCCAGGCCGATGCCGTGGCTGGCACCGATGATTAGGATCGTTGACATCGTTGTGTGCGCCTTTCAGAGGCTTTGCCATGTGCCTGCGGTCACCGAACCGTCGGTCGCGAGCGGATAATCGAGATTCATATAGGAAGAGCCAGGCGGAGCCGCCAGGAGCGGAGCTGGCCGGCGGGCGGTGCAATGTCCGAACCAGGGAGTTCATCGTGACACGCGAAAGCTACAAGACACTTTCGGAAAAGGCGGCGGCGCAAGTGCGCGAGGTGATGCCGTGGGATCTGGAAGAGATGATCGCGACGGTTCCGGACCTTCTGGTGCTGGACGTGCGCGAGCGATCCGAGTTCGAGACTGCCCACATCAAGGGGGCGCTCAATGTGCCGCGGGGCATCCTCGAGGCGGCGTGTGAATATGATTACGCGGAAACAGAACCGGAGCTGGTCATCGCGCGCGAGCGTCCGATCGTGGTGGTATGCCGCTCGGGCAATCGCAGTGCCATGGCGGCGCTGGTGATGGGCCTCATCGGATATCGTAACGTGGCCTCGCTCAAGCTCGGCATCAAGGGCTGGAACGACGGCGATCTGCCGCTCGTCGACTGCCGCGGCGTCAGCGTGGACGGAGATGATGCGGCGCATCTGATCGAGCCGAAGCTTGCACGCGAGCAGATCGATCCGGCGCGGCGCAATGCGTGAGCGAAGCGCCTCGTGGTTGCGGGCGTGTCAGCTCTTGGGAATGTCCTTCAGCGCCGTGCGGATCTTCT
>CAZDNY010000627.1:0-1983 GCA_964506885.1 uncultured Hyphomicrobiaceae bacterium
TGCCCGGCACGAGAAGCAGGGCCGCCAGGACGAGACCGACACGGCGGCGGCGTGTCGCCGTCCATCCGATCGCGATCAGGACGAGAAAGTTGACGGTGGCATCCTCGAGGAAGTCGACACTGTCGGCAAACAGGGACACCGAGCCGATGGCCAGCGCCACACTGGCCTCGATACCGAAATAGCCCAGGTTGAGCAGCGCGACAGCTGCCACGACCTGTTTCAAGCGGCGGTGTTGCGTGGGCTCGGCGGACATAAGGCGGCTTTTCTCTTGCTGGCGGCTTGTGGCGACAACGGCATTGCAGGGCGTCTTATAGCGGACGGGCGACATCGATAAAGCACTGCCACACGCCGAAGGGCCATCTCCAGGGGAGACGGCCCTTCGGCTTGCAACGGACGTAACTGGTGTCGGAGGCGGATCAGTTCTTGATCGGCTTTGAGACGCCGCCGCCCGCGTCGCCTCCGGAGGCTCCGCTGCCCCCTGCCCCTTTGGAGCCGCCGACGTATTTGGACCAGGATGCGCTGCGTACCTCACTGGAGCGCGGCGTTTCTTCCTGCGGCACTTGAAGGTCGCGCGCATTGGCGACGGTGAGCGCCAGATTGCGCTGGCTGGCACAACCGAAGTTCTCGTAGGGCAGACGTTCGCGGTCGATGCGCCCCAGATCCTCAGGCCAGCTTCCGCAATGCGGTGCCATCGCGATCGAGCGCTCATAAGACAGCTTGATGGCGGGGCCATAGCGGCCTTCGCCGCGGGTCCGGTGACGGTCGACCGCCCCTTCCGGCACGCCGGAGCGATCGATCAACTCCTCGATGTCGCGGAACGACCGTGAGACCGCGAAATGGCCCTTCACCGACGCCGGCGCGGCGACGTGCAGGCGCCCGTTCGCCTCGCTCTTGTAGCGATCGAGGAAGCGATGAACATCAGTGGTCTGGTTCTCCGACAGCCCCAAGCCATCGGAGGCAACCTCGACGTAGAGGGCTTCGACGCGCGGCGCAAAGCCGATCGGGTGACGCTTTCCCGGATCGGAGAGCGTCGCTGCTGACACGTTGTCGAGGCGCGGTTCATGCTCGCGGCAGGCCGTCAGGCCGAGCGTGCCGACGAGCACGAGCGCGGGCAGTGCCAGGCGAGCGGTCGCGGTTGCGGCCTTTTGCTGGTGCGCGGCAGCGATCGGACGCGCGCGACACGGAAACAAGCGCTGTAGCGTCATCCCTTCACTCCCGGATAGTCGATGATGAACCCGTAATCACCGCGATAGCGGCCAGGCTGCGCGGACGAATGGCCGTAGATCCTGTTGATGTTGCCGAAGAAGAGTTCGCGCAGGGTATGCTCGGGCGCATAGCCGTCGGCCGGCAGAGCCAGTTCCTTGCGGTTGGCATGCGTGGCCAGATAAGGCGTGACGAGAATGACGAGCTCGGTCTCGCGACGGCGATAGTCGTTGGAGCGGAACAGCGCACCCAGCACAGGCAGGTTCTTCAATCCCGGGATACCGTCCACATTCTGGCGGGTGTCGTCCGACAACAGGCCGGCCATCGCCAGAGTGCCGCCCGAGGGAATTTCCAGCGTGGTCTCGGCGCGGCGCACCTTCAACGCCGGAACAGAGATCGTCTGCAACGTCAGGGCGCCGTCGTTCGACAATTCGCTGACCTCCGCAGAGATGGTCAAGCTGATGCGTCCTTCGGTCATGACCACTGGCTTGAAGCCGACGTTGACGCCGAACTGCTTCCACTCGATGGTCACGGTGTTGTTCTGCTGCGGTACCGGCACCGGGAACTCGCCGCCGGCCAGGAACTTGGCCTGCTCGCCGGAGATGGCGGTGAGAGTCGGCTCGGCCAGTGTCTTCAAGACGCCGTTGCGCTCCAGCGCCTCGATCATGGCGGTGACCGACTGGTTGCCGGTCTGCCAGGTGGGCTGCAGTGCACCGCCGGCACCGAGTGCTGGCGCCGTACCGACGGCGACGGGTGTCGCCTTGGGCACCAGGCCGCTGG
>CAZDNY010000628.1:0-1979 GCA_964506885.1 uncultured Hyphomicrobiaceae bacterium
AGCGCCGTACGAGAGCCTTTGACGTGGCGACAGACGATCCGATGATGGCCAGCGTGGCCGGCCGCTATGCCGCTGCCCTGTTCGATCTGGCGAATGACGAGAAAAAGGTGGCCGAAGTCGAAGGCGACTTGGCCAAGTTCCAGGACCTCCTCGATATGAGCAGCGATCTCACCAGCCTGGTGAGGAGCCCGCTGTACTCTTCGGACGAGCAGAGCGCGGCGATCGAGCAGCTGGCGTCGAAAGCCGGTATCGGGTCTTTGACGACCAACTTCCTCAAGCTGATCGCCAAGAACCGCCGCCTGTTTGCGGTGTCCGACATGATCAAGGCTTTCCGCGCGCTGGTCGCACGGAGCCGCGACGAGGTGACGGCCGAGGTGACGAGCGCCGTCGCGCTCAGCGACGAACAGGTCGCAGAGCTGAAGAGCACTTTGAAGGCATCGGTTGGCAAGGATGTACAACTTGCCACGCGCGTCGATCCGGGGCTGCTCGGCGGTCTGATCGTCAAGATCGGCAGCCGGATGGTCGATTCCTCGCTTCGCACCAAGCTCACCAATCTGCGGCTCAGCCTGAAGGGGGTGGGCTAGCAGGTTGCGCGGTCGTGCGCTGATGCGGACGGCCTGCACGTGGCGGCAGTAACGCCTGCCCCAAGATGAATTCGGGTTGCCGGGAAAGTGGTCCGGCAATCAGACGGTTGCAGCAATGTATGTCCGGTGGCTCGCCCGAGTTCCGGCACGCAATGAAAAGAAAACGCCCAGACAAGAGGTCAAGAGATGGAAATCCGGGCCGCAGAGATCTCCTCGATCCTGAAAGAGCAGATCAAGAACTTCGGCAAGGAGGCTGAGGTCTCCGAGATCGGTCAGGTGCTGTCGATCGGTGACGGTATCGCCCGCGTTTACGGCCTCGACAACGTCCAGGCCGGCGAAATGGTGGAGTTTCCCGGCGGCATTCGCGGCATGGCGCTCAACCTCGAGGCCGACAACGTCGGCGTCGTGATCTTCGGCGACGACCGCGGCATCAAGGAAGGCGACACGGTCAAGCGGACAGGCGCGATCGTTGAAGTCCCGGTCGGCAAGGGGCTGCTCGGCCGCGTTGTCGACGGTCTGGGCAACCCGATCGACGGCAAGGGTCCGATCCAGTCGGACACGAAGATGCGTGTCGACGTGAAGGCGCCGGGCATTCTGCCGCGCAAATCGGTGCACGAGCCGATGGCGACGGGTCTGAAAGCCGTGGACGCGCTGATCCCCATCGGCCGCGGCCAGCGCGAGCTGATCATCGGCGACCGTCAGACCGGCAAGACCGCGATCATTCTCGATACCTTCCTCAACCAGAAGCCGCTCAATGACGGCGACGACGAGAAGGCGAAGCTCTACTGCGTCTACGTCGCAGTCGGCCAGAAGCGTTCGACGGTCGCGCAGTTCGTGAAGGTCCTGGAAGAGCGCGGTGCGCTGGAGTACTCGGTGGTGGTCGCTGCCACGGCTTCGGATCCTGCGCCGATGCAGTACCTGGCGCCGTTCACCGGTTGCGCGATGGGCGAATTCTTCCGCGACAACGGCATGCACGCCGTGATCGCCTATGACGACCTCTCCAAGCAGGCCGTTGCCTACCGCCAGATGTCGCTGCTGCTGCGCCGTCCGCCGGGCCGCGAAGCCTATCCGGGTGACGTGTTCTATCTTCACTCGCGCCTGCTCGAGCGCGCCGCCAAGCTCAACGACGACCATGGCGCGGGTTCGCTGACGGCGCTGCCGGTGATCGAGACGCAGGCCAACGACGTGTCGGCCTACATTCCGACCAACGTGATCTCCATCACCGACGGACAGATCTTCCTCGAGACGGACCTGTTCTTCCAGGGCGTGCGCCCGGCTGTGAACGTCGGTCTCAGCGTGTCGCGTGTCGGCTCCTCGGCGCAGACCAAGGCGATGAAGTCGGTTGCCGGCAAGATCAAGGGCGAGCTGGCGCAGTACCGCGAAATGGCGGCGTTC
>CAZDNY010000629.1:0-1972 GCA_964506885.1 uncultured Hyphomicrobiaceae bacterium
CGTTCGCTCCGGTGAGGCGTGCATAGACCGTGCGTCCAGATTGCACGGACGCCAGCGCCGCAGGCCTGTCGAGCTGGCCCTCCACCACGATGTCCTTGGTCGTTCCGCCAAGGTCGAGCCGCGCGCGCACCATAAGTGGCGCCAGCTTGCCCGGGTCAGCCGCATCGGCGAGATAGCCGAACTCGGTATTGCGGACGGGGAACGAGACTTCCAGCGCGGCAGGGTCGATCAGCGTCGCCAGCTTTTCGTTCTGTCCCACGCGGCGGCCGAGCGTCAGCGTCACGTCGGCCAGACGTCCCGAGAATGGTGCACGATAGCTCGTATCGGCCAGCGCGCGTTCCGCGTCGCTGAGCGCCAGCCGCGCACGCGCCACACCAGCCTCCGCCTTCTCGATGCGGCCCTTCAGCGCCAGTTGCGCCTGCGCCTTTGCAATAACCGCCTGCTCGGCCGCCGACACCGCCAGCCGGATTTCGTCGAGCGCACTCGCTGTCACCAGATTCTTGGCGAACAACGACTGCTTGCGGGTGAGATCGGCGCGCCGCACGCGCGCCTGTCCCTCGGCGGCGGCGAGTTCGGCATCCAGGTGCGTGCGGCTTTGTTGGGCTTCGGCAAGCTCGGCTTCCGCCTGCGCCAGCGCCGCTTTCGCATCGGTCACGCGCCGCGCCGCAATCTCCGGATCGATGCGGAACAACAGTTCGCCAGCGGCAACGGTCAGGCCGTCGCGCACGTTGGGCGAAATCTCGGTGATGGGCCCGGCGGCAGGGGCGCGGATTTCAAGCGTGGTCCACGCCTGGACGACGCCGTAGGCCGTTACCTTCGGCGCAAAAGACTTGTCCTCGAGCCGGCCGGCATCGACGACGAACGAGCGTTCGCGTGCGTTGCCGCGCTGTGGCTTTTCAGCGAGCGATATGGCCTCGTGAAGCCGCCATCCGCCCCATCCCAGAAGGGAGGCGCTGACCGCCGTGAGGATCAGGCCCTTCAACGCCCGCGCCAGTATTCGCATGTCGATCCTCCTGCGATTGCGCGCAGTGGCACCCCACCCCCGCGCTCGATTGGGCCACAATTTGACCGATCCAACCTGAACCCAAGGTCACACGCTTCGTGCAGGAAACGTTCATGTTGTCCTCAGGAATCAGCGGCCCCGGCGCTCTGGCCGCCGTCACTCCGGCCGCCGCTTCATGTGTCCAACGGCCAGCTTCGCGGCAATCCGTCGCGCCAGACGCGAAAGCCGCGCTTGTCCCAGTCGCGAGCACGCCCCATCTTCAGCGGACTTGGCAATCCGGGTGCGCGGCGTGAAACGTATGACCGGTTGGTCGAAACCATTGAAAATGCAGGTCCGGGGATGAGCTCAGGAAGCGGAACAACGCAGGCGGCAGCGGTCCTCGTTGCCCACGGAGAGCGCGGTGGCGCGTTTTCGAACGCCATTTTGAAGGGACACGCGCAAAAGGCAGCGGGCGAACTGCCCAACGTGGCGGTGGCGGCTGGCGTCCTCAGCGGCGAGCCCGGACTGGAGGCGGCTCTGGCTGACGTTGCGCAGCGCACGTCAGGACCGATCCTGCTCTATCCCTTCTTCATGGCGCCCGGCTATTTCGTGAACGTCAAGATTCCCAAGCGTCTCGCCGACGCCGGGCTCGCCGAACGCTGCCGTGTCCTTCCCGTTTTCGGCCTGGAGGGCCCGTTGCCTGTCATCATCCGCGACAAGGCAACGTCGGCGGCCGAAGAGATCGCCACCCCCGCGGATCAGTGTCGCCTGCTGCTCGTCGGGCACGGCTCCAAGGTCGCGCGCGCCTCGGCCGAAGCGACCGAAGCGGTCGCCGCCTGCCTGCGCGAACTTGGCGGCTTTGCGCGCGTCGAGACGGCATTCCTGGAAGAAGCACCGTTCCTCGAAGACGTCATTCTAGCCGATACACGCCCGACCGTTGTCGTCGGCTTCTTCAACGGCGACGGCCTGCACGCCGCCGAGGACGTCCCC
>CAZDNY010000630.1:0-1969 GCA_964506885.1 uncultured Hyphomicrobiaceae bacterium
CAGGCGGTTTCGTTCCCGCCGCTGCCGCTGCCCCTTTCGACGCTGTACCAGCGGATCGTTCCGTCGGAATGACCAACGACAACCAAGCGTCCATCCGACGACAGGTTGATGCGATGGGCCTCGGAGGTGATGCGGGTTTCGCACAACAGCCGCACCTCGCCCATGTCCGCCTTCAACAGGCGCAGGAAATTCGATGAGGCGACAGCCGCGGTTCCGTCCGACGTTGTGGCGACGGCCCTGTACCAATCGACGGTTCCCCTGGGCAGCGGACTTTCGATGCCGAAGATGGACGGCGGCATCCTCTGGCCCTTCCACTCGCGCGCCGGCGCGACATGGAGCGGGTCGTGGAGGGGCGCATGTGCGTCGGATGGAATGTCGGTGTAGCGCTGCAGCTGGAGAGCACGCACGTCGAACGACAGTTGTGCCGGGCGATCCGGCGTCGAATTGTAGGCTTCGAAATACACGCGGTGTGCGTCAGCGGAGATGGCGAAGTCCAGGTAGACCGGGCTGACGGGATCGTTGACCTTTGCGCGGTCGCGGAAATCGAAAAGCGTGGCGGTGCGATCGAAGACACCACCGGCTTCGTCGAGAGGTGCCAGTTCGCCATCCGGCGCTATTACCGCAATGCGCCGTTGGGTCGCAAAGACCAGCTTGGCGTGGTCGCGGATCGGGTGCAGATCCATGACCCGATCGGTGCCAACGCGCACGAAACGGGCCGGCGGTGCGGTGGCCGCATTCTCGCCCGGGGTGAAGGCCCATCGCACGAGACAGTTGTCGAGCTGTGAGTGGGCCGATGGGCCAGACACCAGTCGGGGCTTGGCGATCTGGCAGAAGGTCCCGCCACCAGCGACCAGTTCCAGATTGTTTTCAGAGCGCAGCCATGCAACGCGGTTGAGGCTCATCTGGTTGGCTCCCGGTGACTGCGACAGATCGAGGAAGCCTGGATGGAGCAACTCGCGCTCGCCGATTTCAAAGTGTCTCGATAGCGCCAGGGTGGCCAGATCGACCACCGCGACACGCAGACGGACGCTTCCGCTTGCACCATCGCGGCGGCGCCGGTCACCGATGGCCAGGAACGTGCCGTCGGGGCTTGCGGCTATGCCATCGGGCCGCTCAAGCCCCAGGTCCGAGGGACGCCAGTGCCTCACGGGAACCGCGTCCGCCGCGTCGAGATCGTAGATGCGCACGCCCGTGTCGCCGGAGGTGACGAGACGCATCTTGCCCGTTGCGTCAGGGGCGAACGTCACAGACGTCGTGTCGGGCAGGTGATCGCAGGCTTTCGGTCCAGGTCCCGAACAGCACTGCCCTTGCGATCCGGTCGATGCGGCTTTACCGCCGTAGCCTTCGTCATCGCTCTTGACGAGCTGCCACTCAGCCGTGGACCACAAGCGCATCCCACATCCGTCACTGAGACTGGCGGCGAGATAACGCCCGTCGGGTGAGAACTTGAGGTCCTGAGCCCGCGTCGAAACCCCTTCAATCGTCCCTGCCATGCGGCCCGTGCCCGCCTCGATGACATAGACGCGCGCCGTGCCGGGCTTGGGCAGGCCGCGGTCATCGCTCAGCGGCGGCACACTGTAGGCAATCAGATTTCCAGTTGGATCGACGGCAACCGCGTGCGCGCGTTGCTGCTCCTCACTTTCGCGGATCGGCACGCGATTTATAAGCGGCTCGTGTTCGGGTGCATCAAGCGACCAGACCGCGACAGCCTTGGCCGGCGAACCCATGGCGAGGATCGAGCCATGGGCGTCCACGCCCAGCCTCCAGACCGGAGCGACGAAGGGATCATTGATGCGCAGGTGGGGCGTGCCCGCGGGTTCGGCATTTGCCGCTGTCAGCGCCATCACCGCTGCGGCCGCTGCGATGCCAATTCGCTGCATGATCCTTGTTTCCCCCGAAATCCGCCGGTCCCATCGCCTGCCCTATTCAACCGGCGATGCGTCGACGGCGCAATCCACAATCAACCCCG
>CAZDNY010000631.1:0-1964 GCA_964506885.1 uncultured Hyphomicrobiaceae bacterium
CACGGAAAGGGATCGAGATGTCGGGACGGACGAGACGTGCATGCTGGAAAACGGTCAATACGCGAGCCCGCGCATTCGGCTTGACTGCGGCCGCTTCAGCCGTGGCGATGACAGCGCTCACCGACAATGGCCCTCTCGCGGCCGAAACCGGGATTTCTGGCGCGCTTCTTTACAACAACAATTGCCGCACCTGCCATTCGCGCGATGCCGGTGATAACCGGCTGGGCCCGCACCTCGCCGATATCGTTGGACGCCAAGCGGGAGCCGCTGACGGCTATGCATATTCCTCGGCGCTCGACGCAGCCGATTTCAAATGGACGAAGGAAAAACTCGACGCCTTTATCGCCGATCCGAATTCTGTCGTGCCGGGCAACAACATGAAACCCTACGGGGGGATGCCCAATGCAGACGAGCGTGCAATCCTCATAGATTATCTGGCAAAGTCCGGCTGATCAGGCATGTGTGTCTGCTGCAACTACGGCGGCAGCAGCGTGAAGCTCAGCGTGATGCGCACGATTTCCGGCATCAGCTCCGCAGCGTCCGTCTTCGGCATCAGTCCGACGAGGCGATAGTAGCCGCCATCGACGGCCGCCAGCAGCACCTGGTAGATGACGACCGGCTCATTCGATTTCGCATCGACGGCGTCAGCCCTGAGCGACACGCCCTGCATGCCCGATATGGTGACCGACTCGGGCGCATCCGGCGCAATGTCACGGTAACCGGCGAGTGTCTGCACCAGGGTCCGGGCCGTTGCCGCGATGTCGCCAATGGGGCGCTTGTCAATCGAAGGGGCGACGATCAGCGCGGGCCGGCTGAGGCCTTTGCGTTCGGGCTCGAGCAGACCGTCGAGCGTAAAGAGCTTGGCGGTGCCGGCCACGCGCCCGGCCTCCTTGAAGGGGCCCAGATAGCCGAGCCGGTAGAGATCCTTGATGTCAGCAGCCGCGACGGTTGTCGCCGACGCCAATACCGCCTCGATCTCGGCGGCCGTGACACCGCCCGCATCCAGCGCCTTGACGGGGACGTTGGCCGAGACGAGGACCGTCTGATCGCTGGTCCGGAACAGCACGAAATATTTCGCGAATAAACCGGCCGGCGAAGCCTGCCGCGCCTGCATGTAGACGTGCTCGCCGTCCCGCGACAGCGTCCCCGCCCGTCCTTCGGTCAAGCCGCGTTTGGCCAGGGTCTCAGGCGTGAAGGCCGCCTTCATTTCATCGTAAGCCGCATGCGGTGCTTCGAAGATGACGAAGGAGATACCGCGCCGCTCGTCCTCGAAACCGGAGTAGAGCCGCGCCGGTTGAAAAGCCGGCGACAGGCGCAAGGCGACACGGCTGTTGGGCGCCTGACGCAGATTTGGCCCGGGCGCCTGCTTGCCAGCGGAGGACGGAGCGCTCTGCGCTGTCGCCGCCGCCGGTGCTTTTTCTTGTGCGTGGGGAGAAGCGGCGGCGAAGACCAGGCAAGCCGCGATCGTCAGGGCGGCAACCACCCCTGAGTGTCGCCTGAACGTGCGAACCCATCGCCTCTTGCGGATCGGGACGCTGGAACCTGAAAAGGCGCTCATGGGGGGAAGGCTCTCAAGACGCAGGAGATGAGGTGTGTGGACGGGAACCGCTTTGCAGAGAGACAACCGCCCCCCTGGGGCTGAATTGCGGCGGCACCCGTAGCGCCCGCCCGGATAAGCGCGCGACGCCCCGGAGTGTCGGCCGGACGGCCCAGCGGCAGGCCCGAACACCAAGTCGCCCAGACACCAAAACGCCCGCGGACGATGCCGCGGGCGTTCAGGCCAATCAGAATCTGATTTCTTACTTGAGCGGCTCGGAGGCGGCGCCGAACTTGTACTTGATGCCCGCAGTGATATCGAACTGGTACATATCGATCTCGACGCGGTGGCCAGAGGCAGGACCCGGTATAAGCTCAGGTCCACTGACAGAATTTTCCGGCGCGTACATAGCAGCCATTTCGAGACT
>CAZDNY010000632.1:0-1961 GCA_964506885.1 uncultured Hyphomicrobiaceae bacterium
ACCAGATGCCCGAGCCGCGTTACGTGATCTCTATGGGCTCGTGCGCAAACGGTGGCGGCTACTACCACTATTCCTACTCGGTGGTGCGCGGCTGCGATCGCATCGTGCCGGTGGACGTCTATGTGCCGGGCTGCCCGCCGACGGCCGAAGCACTGGTCTACGGTATCCTGCTCCTGCAGAAGAAGATCCGCCGCACGGGCACGATTGAACGGTAGGGATCAGGCAGTGGGGAGTAGGGAGTAGTTCTGGCGCCCTCTCATTTCTTTGCTCACTATTCCCTATTCGCTACTCACTGTCGGGGACCGACACATGGATGAAGCACTCGAAGAACTCGGCAACTATGTCGGCGGCAAGATCGCAGGCGCGCTGCAGGGCAAGAAGATCGCCTATGGCGAGCTGACGCTGACGGTGGCGCGCAGCCAGATTGTATCGGTACTCAAGTTGTTGCGCGACGACGCACGCTGCCGGTTCGAAGTGCTGATCGACCTGTGTGGCGTCGACTATCCCGGCCGCGAGAACCGCTTCGACGTCGTCTATCACCTGCTGTCGCCGCGCACCAACCAGCGCATCCGGGTGAAACTGGAAACCAACGAGACGGACCCGGTGCCGTCCGCGACAGCGGTGTTCTCGGTTGCCGACTGGTTCGAGCGCGAGGCCTACGACATGTACGGCATCCTGTTCTCGGGTCACCCGGACCTGCGCCGTATGCTCACCGACTATGGCTTCCAGGGCCATCCGCTGCGCAAGGACTTCCCGCTCACGGGCTACGTTGAGGTGCGCTACGACGACAACCAGAAGCGCGTCGTCTACGAACCCGTCAAGCTGACGCAGGAATTCCGCAACTTCGACTTCGAGAGCCCTTGGGAGGGCGTGCAGTATCCGCTGCCGGGCGACGAGAAGGCGTCGGGCAATCCGCCTGCCGGGAAGGCATGAGGCGGGGCGCGGGACGATGAAGGACACCCTGAAGGTCGGAGAAACGCATCGCTTCGAATACAAGGTGCCGGCGACGAAGACGGTGCCGCATCTCTATCCGGAAGCGATCGAGTTCACGACCATGCCGACAGTGTTCGCCACCGGTTTCATGGTCGGCCTGATGGAGTGGACGGCGATCCAGCTCTTGGCCCCGCATCTCGATGACGGCGAGGGTTCGCTCGGTATTCACGTCGATGTGTCCCATGTCGCCGCAACGGTGCCGGGACAGGTGGTAACGGTCGATGCGGAGGTGACCGGCGTGCAGGGACGCCGGGTGTCGTTCAAGGTCAGGGCGCACGACGGCATCGAACTGATCGGCGAGGGCCTGCACGAGCGCATGATCGTGCCGTGGGACAAGTTCGAGGCCAAGGTCAACGCCAAGGCGAAGGCGGCACGGGTCGGGCCGGTAACGCGACGGAAGATCTAGGAGCCAGTTTCTAGGTTCCAGGGAATAGGTTTTAGGGGCGGTGGTGTCCCGCACGAGGCAAGCCATGGCTGAAGCAGAGATCCGCAACTTCAACATCAACTTCGGTCCGCAGCATCCGGCGGCGCACGGCGTGTTGCGCCTCGTGCTGGAACTGGACGGTGAAGTCGTGACGCGCGTCGATCCGCATGTCGGCCTTCTGCATCGCGGCACCGAGAAGCTGATCGAGCACAAGACCTATCTGCAGGCGATCGGCTACTTCGACCGCCTCGACTACGTGGCGCCGATGAACCAGGAGCATGCGTTCTGCCTTGCGGCCGAACGGCTTTTGGGCCTGGAAGTGCCGTATCGCGGGCAGCTCATCCGCGTGCTGTTCTCCGAGATCGGCCGCATCCTGTCGCATCTGCTCAACGTCACCACCCAGGCGCTGGACGTCGGCGCGCTGCGGGGCCGCCTGTCCGTCGCGCTGGGCGAGGGGCGCTTCCTGCGCGCCCTGCCCGGCGCGGCGCGCCTGTTCGACGTGCTCCGCCTGCAGTCGCTGCCGCGGCGCCTGCTGCTGGACTTC
>CAZDNY010000633.1:0-1960 GCA_964506885.1 uncultured Hyphomicrobiaceae bacterium
CCGCAACAGCGGCCCGAGATCCTCGTGTGTCAGATTTTGCTCGCCAGCCTGCCTCTGGGGGGCGGCAAATGTCCAAGGCGGAACACTGTCGCAAACGTCAGGACCGGTTGGTAGCGTCGAGCGAGGCCAAGGCGCGCTGGCGGGCATTGGCGCGGTCGCGATCCTCGACGTGAATGAGGGCGGCGACCTGGCGTATCAGGGCATCCTCGTAGGAATCGAGCTGTCCATCGGCGTAGGCGACACGCCAGAGCATCTCGATGATCTCAACGCGCTGCGGCCCGCTCATGCGCTTACAGATGACGTCGGTGAAGGGGTAGTACTGCTCGCTTGCGTCGACGCGCTTTTCGGCGGCTGCGACGATGCGGTCGACTTCGGTGCGGTCGAGGTCGAACCTCGCTGTCAGGAGCTCGCGGATGAGCTGGCGCTCGTGTTCGTCGAAGCGCTCATCCATGCGGCCGGCCTCGATAAGCAGCGCGGCGACAGCGAGCTTTTCGTCCTCGCCTTGCGGGGGCGCATCGGCCCCTGTTCCAGACAGCATGGCTAGTAGTCTATCAAGCAAATCATTCTCCCAGAAACGCGCATTGACAACGATACGTTACTAACGTGGCCTGCATCACCGGGCAGGGCAAGGGCGGTTGTTTTCCAGTCACGACAACGTCAGCGTTTGGCCGGACAGGATATGGCGATCGCGGCTTAACTATGAACACAGAGGACGCGGGCATTCGCATCGTTTTTCGGGGGATACACGGGGGAAATTCACGCCTCCTCGACACCACCGGCACGCGATGGCAGGATGCCCGAAAGACGGGGGGCAGGAGCAGCAGACGAGCGGCGTCCCATGTCAGTCATCCCAAAGCACGCTTTTATTTTATTCCTTGGCGCGGCCCTTGTGTTCAGTGTCCCGGCAATTGGCGCGCGAACGGCACATGCGATCGGCGCCGACGTGAAGAATGCCTGCAAGAGCGACTACTTCAAGCACTGCAGCCAGCACGCGGTCGGCAGCGAATCGTTGCGCTCGTGCATGCGCAAGGTCGGTGAAGACCTGTCGACGCCGTGCCTCGTGGCACTGGTGAAGGCGGGCGAAGTGACCAAGCAGGACATCGAGCAGTACAAGGCGAAGCAGGCGAGCGGTGGCGGCGCTGGCGCGGCCACACCGAAACCGGCCAAGCCCAAGGCCGTGTCCAAGACGATGTCCAAGACTGCGGCGCCCGCGGTCGCGACCAGCAAGTCCAAGCGCAAGGCAGCGAAGGTCAAAGATGTTCGGAAGAAAAGCGTATCGAAGCCGGCGGAAAAGCGCGCACCCAAGACCGTAGCGCGTCCCGCGGGGCGGCCCGGCACGAAATCGTCCAAAGCGCGCGCCGTCGCCAAACCGAAGCTGCCGGAGCAAACCACGAAAGCTGCACGACCCGCTCTACCCACGCACAGCAACCGCCCGCCGCAAGTCGCAGGCTGGGCATCGGACGGCGAGGAGATCGTCCCGCGCTACACGCACAACCTGTGCAGCGCCACGACACTGGCCGGCAAGGTCGAGACCTTTACCTGCGGGCTCGACGAGAAGTGCTGCTATGGCGCGCTCTTCAACGAGAAGTACTGCGTGCCGGCCGCGAAGTCGTGTTATTGAACACGGCAATTGGTTGATCGCAGCAGGATGCGGGTGCCGCCCGCCCAGGCCTGCGCGCCAGCCAAGAACTCTATCGCTTTCGGAAGGCGTTGCCGCTATTGAGGCGGCATGACGCAAAACGATGAGTTCGAAATCTTCCTGGTGGCAGTCCCGGGCCTGGAACAGGTTCTGTGTGCCGAGGCGCGCGCACTTGGCTTTGACGGGGCGACAGCGATCAAGGGCGGCGTGACGTTTAAGGGCACCTGGCGCGATGTGTGGCGCGCCAACCTGGAAATGCGCGGTGCTACGCGCATCCTCGCCCGCATCGGATCGTTCCGGGCTTTCCATCTGGCGCAACTC
>CAZDNY010000634.1:0-1932 GCA_964506885.1 uncultured Hyphomicrobiaceae bacterium
TGCCTTGCCGATGGCCCACATTGCGCGATGCGATGCGCGCTTGGCGGCGATGGCGCGGGTTTCGAGCGTGCCGGTGACGAAGTCCCAATTGGCGGCGATCAATCCGGCTGTGACCGCGACGAACGTGCCAAGCACAATCGTGCGCCGCAGGCGGCGTTTGCGGCGCAAGGCGCGGCCGGCGCGGGACGATTTGTTATCGCCGGTGTCTGGTGTCGGGTTCTTGCGCATCAACGAGGGCCGCCGTGAATTGATGAATCACAACGACCTTTGCGGGCAAAACGGCAGAAAATGCGGCAACCCGTTCAGGTTCGGGCTGCGGCCGTCCAATCGCGTCAGCGGAAGCCGAAACTGGTGCGGCTTTCGTTTCGCGGTGCGCCCAGGCCCAGCATCCTGGCGAACGTCGAGGCGCCGCCGGTGTCGGCGGACGCGATCGCCGGCGGTGTCCACTCCTCACCCTCGGGCGCGCGTACCGACTGTGCCGTGCGCATTTTCGGGCCCGGCATTTCGATGCGCTCGGAGGCGAGCTGCTGTTCGGCGGGCTTAGGTACGAACGGCTCGAGGCGCGGCCTGTGCAGCGCCGGGCAGGGGCCGTCGGCCTCGGGTTCGCGGCCGTCCGCCGTGGAGGCATTGACAATGTAACGGCGCTCGCACACGGCGATCGGCGGCGGTACGCGGTGCGCTTCGAAATGATCATAGCCGGTCTTGAGTGTGCGCCAGAAGCCGATCCATTTCGATTTCCGGTAGCGCTTCATGTTCTCGTCGGTCATGCGGAAGGGGAAGGCGTGGACCTCGAAGGACTGCTGGCCTCCCTTCAGGCTTTCGCGCGCCAGACCGTAGATTTCCTCCATCAGCGCGTCGGTCATGGCGTAGCAGCCGGCAGACTTGCATTTGCCGTGCACCATCAGGAAGTCGCCGGTGCGGCCGAGCGACTTGTCGTAGGAATTGGGATAGCCGAGGTTGAAAGAAACGTGGAACTGGGAGTTCGGGTTGAGCTGGTTGCTGGCGACCCGGTAGAACCCTTCCGGCGCCTGCTTGTCGCCCTGCTTCAGCTTGGGACCGAGGTCGCCCGACCAGTTACAGACCGGATAGGTCTTGAAGTGATAAAAGCGGCCGTCGTCGCGCTGCTTCCAGACTTCGAGTTCGGATTCTTCCTTGAAGATGCGCACGAAGATCGGCGCTTCCACGCGCATGCCCTTCTTGCCGAGCAGCATCAGCGTCTGCTTGGTCAAGGGCTGATCGGCCGGTGCGATCTGTGGTGCGGCGCTACAGCCGGCAAGCACGAGCGCCGCAACGATGGCCGTTGCCGCTCCCCGCATCATGCCGGGTGCTCCGGAAAACTTATGTCGACTCATACGCAGTGCCCCTCGCGCACGTCGATCACCATTGATTCGCAACCGTAAACATATTGTTAACGTTACTGCATCCCCTCAGATCAGCGTCGCAGTGACGCTGAGGTGGACAAATCTATGGCGGAGGATTGCGGCGAGCGAGCGGCAAACTTCAAGCGAATGCGAGCATATTCAATGTGTTGCGCCAATGCCTCAGGCTCTTCGCCCGGAGCACAAGCTGCGGGTGGAGCGAGGAAAATCCGCTTGAACGCGCTCGGCGTCAGGACAGGTTGCGGCCGATTTTGAGGAAACGCTCATAACGGTGCTGGCGCATCTGATCGGCGTCCATGCCCTCGTAACCGGCCAGCGCCTTGGCGATGGCGTCGCCCACGGCCCGGGTCATTCGGCGCTGGTCGCGATGGGCCCCGCCGACCGGTTCGGAGATGATCTGGTCGATGACCGACAGGCCGAAAAGGTCCTGGGCGGTGATCTTCATCGCCGTTGCGGCCTCCTCCTTCTTATTGCTGTCGCGCCAGATGATCGATGCGGCGCCCTCGGGTGAAATCACCGAATAGATGGCGTGCTCTAGCATCAGAATCGTGTT
>CAZDNY010000635.1:0-1929 GCA_964506885.1 uncultured Hyphomicrobiaceae bacterium
TTTTTTTTGTGTCACCTCATGATCCTGCCTGGCCCCGTGCCGGGTAGCGGACACGAAGCGCGGCAAGTGAGCGCGGTGTCCAAAGTGAAACCGAACCTCAGCGGCGGCCGCCCAGCATGCTTTTCAAAAGTCCGATGATCACCATCACGACGCCACCGCCGACGCCGCCGCTCGCCACCTGCCCGATGATGGAACCGATATCGAGGCCGCCGCCGCCTGTCGGCATGCCCAGCATTCCGCCGAGGATCTGACCGCCCAGTCCACCGCCCAGAATGCCCGCCAGCGAGTTTCCGAGCACACCGAGGCTGATTCTCTTGGCCAGCGCGCCGACGACATTGCCGCCAACGGCGCCGCTGAGAAGCTGAATAATCAAGGTCGCAATGTCCATGTTTGCACTCCGCAAAGCTTGAGAATTTTGTCTTCCGGCACGTCTCGACGCCCAAAAGCGCTGGGAACCTCGCAACCAAGTCGTCAGTTTGCAAGGCAGCGTGACGCCCTGATAACACGGACGATCTGGCGCATTAGCGATACGCCGGCAGAAACATATTCTGGACAGGAGAACAGTTCGGGCGCCCGATTGCCGTGGCAACGCGGCGACAGAAACTGTGCAAAGACAGACCTGACTTACCCTTTGTTAAACGTTTCGTTGACGATTTGACCTATGGTTGGCGCCATGCCGAGTGGTTTTTTTGAGAGAGGCACCCAAGTCATGATGCGTATCGTTCTGGCGGCAGCGCTCGCCGTTTCCGTCGCGGCCCTTCCGGCCGCCGGCCCCGCCGAAGCCGGCCGTTATGGCCGCTCTGCCAGCCCTGACGGCGGCGCCCATCCCAAATCCGGCTACTATCGCGGGAAGTCCGAAGTGCGCGGCTACGTCAAGCGCCGCGGCGGCTATTCCTACTCCAAGGAAGACACCATCAACACCTATGGTGACGCGCGCGGACGCTTTGGCGCCGCCAACTCCCTGCGCGATCCCTCGATGGATACGCAGACCCGCTCTGGCCCCTTCGACCACGGCTTCTTCTTCAATTCGCCGATGGGACCGATCGGTGGCGACTCGCCCTACATGAACTGAACGGTGCTCGCGAGAAGCACGGATTGGCCCGTGCTCGCGTGAATAGCCGCAACGAGCATAACCGATGATTGCGGGCGTGTTCCCAGGTGGAGCACGCCCGCAACACGTTGCGCCAATGCGTACCGAAAGCGCTAGGCAGGTTCAAAGGGGCACTTTATAGGATTGAGCAGATCGAAGCCGTCGCGGCGTCGCGGCGGGAAATCTGTGGGGGATGCTCAATGCAATACCGCAAGCTTGTTCCTGCTCTTGCCATGGCTGCCGTGCTGACTTTTGCTGCCGCTCTACCGGCCGAGGCCAAGTGCACGCGCCTCGGCTTCTCGGTCAACGACTACGGCAAGGAAGGGCCCACCAACGACGCCAAGAAGCTGCTCGACAAGTACATCGCGTCGTGGACCGCCGAGCGTGGCATTACGAAATACCGCACCGGCAAGAAGGAAGTGACGTGCAAGCTCTTCTTGGACTTCATTGTCTTCGACGAGCACACCTGCCGCGCCGAGGCGGACGTGTGCTGGTGACACTGCCGCGGTCCTCGTGGGCCGCGCAGCTCAACCTCGCGAGCGAAACGAAACACGACACCCGCGCCGGTTGCCTCATGCAGCCGGCGTTTTTTCTTTCGTCACCAGTCGGTCGAGGCGCAGGCGGTGGCGCTCGTCGGTGATCAGGAACACGCCGCCGAACGTCGCGACGAGCACGCCGAGCGCCGTCGAGCCCGCGATCAGGAACATGATCAGGATCTGGTACTTCACCGCCTCCAGCGGCGGGCTGCCGGCCAGGATCTGACCGGTCATCATCCCCGGCAGGCTCACCACGCCAGCGGCGGCCATGGCGTTGACGATCGGCACCAATCCGACGCGCAT
>CAZDNY010000636.1:0-1912 GCA_964506885.1 uncultured Hyphomicrobiaceae bacterium
ATCGGTCATTCGCAGCGTGCTGCGCGGCGGGCGCTGAGGCTTTCGGGCGTTGTCCCGCTGCCGGGACCGGCGCAGTTTGGGACATCGTTCCGCTGCGGCGCTTTGTCGGCGCTGCTGCCGATGGCCAACAGGTGCATGATGAACCGGAGCGACAACATCGAGATCAGGTGCGCGATATGAAAGCTCTTCCACTGAAGGTCGCGGCGAGTGTGGTTGCATTGGCAGGCCTGCTGCTCGGGCCGGTGGTGGTCGTTGCGCAGCGCTCCGAAGATCAGGCCTTGCAGGCAGAGTTGGCTGCCAAGGGGCTTGCGATCGTCAAGGACAAGTGCGCGCGCTGCCATGCAACAGGCATGGACGACGCCAGTCCGCACGAGAAGGCGCCGCCGTTTCGTGACATTGTCACGCGCTATCCGAGCGAGAACCTGGCCGAAGCGCTGGCAGAGGGCATCGTGTCAGGGCATCCCGACATGCCTGTCTTCGTATTCGAACCTCACGAAATCGAGGGCTTCATCGCCTATCTCGACAGTCTCGGACCGGAAACGCAGAAATAAGCGCCATGGCGCCGTACTTGCTCACCGGAGCCTGGGTCGGAAGGGACGCGTGGTCGCTCAATGCCCGGCCGCGCGCGGGATGAGATCGGGCGGACGCTTGAGCCATGGAATGCGACCGCTACCGGTTTTGCGGCCTTCTTCGAACAGCGCCGCCTGATAGACTGGGTCGAAGAACTCGTTGGCCTTGACGTCGAAGCTCGGCGGTACGGCGATGAAGTTGAAGTCGGCGCCGTCGTCACGCGCCATGCGCCAGATGCGATAGATCTCGCCCAGGTTCTGATTCTTGATCAGCGTGTAGATCGATCGCGCGACGATCGACAGGGTCTTGGGCTGGACAACTTCCTGCTCGGGCGTCGCCTTGCCGTTCTTGATCAAATAGATGCGGCGTACCGGCGGCTTTGGATAGAGCGGGTCGTAGGTGCGAAACGGGACATTGATGGGCGAGACGAAGACTTCGCGCGTGGTGCCGCCGTCGACATGCAATTCGTCGTAGGATTTGCCTTTGGCGACGACAGGGATCTGCACGGGGGGAAAGGCACCCGGGATCGCTGCGGACGCCATGATCACCTTGCGGAACAGGTCCAGTGCGTCGGGATGACCGCTGGCGGCGATCTCACCCATATTCCAGACGACCGGGCGCTGGGCGTCGAGGTTCGTGGTGCCGACAAAAAGCAGGCGGCCCTTTGCATATTCGTTGGCGACGGCGCGCAAGAGCGCGTGATCAACATACTTGGCGATCAGCAATTCCAGCGGGCCCGAGTCGGCCAGAGAAGCGCCGCCGAGCAGGCCGGGCAGGATTTGTGCAGTCACGATCTGCGAGGTCTTGTACTGCGTCCAGATCTGCTTCAGCGCGTTGTCGTAGCGGGGGCCCAGGTAGGCGAAGGGCGCGATGATGGCGCCGGCGCTGACCCCGGTGACGACTTCGAATTCCGGACGGTCTCCGCGTTCGGTCCAGCCGACCAGCAGACCGGCGCCGAAAGCTCCGTCGCCGCCGCCGCCCGAGAGTGCCAGGATTTCGACGATGGGGCGCCCCTCGGCGGTGTGGGCGTTCTGGGCCAGGCGTGGCAAGTGCGGAAGGCGGCGGCGGACTTCGCTCATGAAGTCGCGCGGGACCTCGTCGCCCCAGGCGCGTACCCCAGGCAGGCCGGTGACGTCTGCGACCTCGGCGAGGCGTGCGGATGGGATGCCATCGCGCACCATCATGGCGCCGCATGCGGCGGTCGCGAGCGACAGCACCACAACGGCTGCGATCATCGCCAGTCTGCTACCCAGTCCAGCTACGTCACGCACGGCCAAGCCTATAACATATATCCCTCGACAGCCGGTCTACCCTCGGCACCGTGAAACGGCAAGCGTGCCGG
>CAZDNY010000637.1:0-1908 GCA_964506885.1 uncultured Hyphomicrobiaceae bacterium
GCCAGCACGTTGCCTGACTTGTCCTCCTCAAGCGTGCGCGTGTCCGACATCGTCAGCAAGGCGATGCGTACGGCGAGGAAGGGGCGTGTGTCGTCGATCTTGGCCATGGCGTCTCAGCGCTCCGCGAGTTGCGTTTGCGCGGACTGTGACGGCAAAGGGCGCCCGCGTAAAGAGCGCCCGCAGAATGGGTCGGCCCATGCAACTCTGAAGCGGTCTAGGCGACCTCGAGTTCCTCGGCGAATGCCACGGGAAGGCAAAGATCGGTGCGCAGCTTGTCGGGCTCGCAGAATTTCGGATCGTCGAGGTAGATTTCGACCAGCGGCCGCCCCTTCGCCATAACCACACCGGTACGATTGCACCACTGCTCGCGGATCGTGCTGATGACGCTGCTGATCGCTTCGTGCTTGCCGACGTGGCGGTGGCGCGCATAAGCGCCGCCCGGCAGGCCTTGCGGCATCATCTCTTCCCAGGCTGAGGGAGCCAAGCCTTCGGGCATGTCGATGCAGGCCATGTAACGGCACTTCTCGGCCGCCGTCGTGCGCGGATCGTCGAACGCCATGCCGAAGCCGCGCTTGACCTCGCCGCGCAGGCCGTTGCGGTCCAGCCAATCGAACATCGAGGCCCAAGCCTTTTCCGCAGTCTGGCTGTAAGGCCCAACCATGCGGAAACCGACCAGTTGCGACGGCCGGAGATATACGTAGTTGAGCTTCACGGACTGCCCTCTGCGGTTACCGACGGACCGAATAGGGACCGGCGTTTTTGACCCATGACGCCAATGTAGGGGGGACCGCTTGGAGTGCCGTTAAGGTAAAGCGCTCAATTCGATCAAATTCCTCTCTATCCTGCCAAACAGGCAGGCAGATTCCAGTTATCCAATTGATATGCATGAAGAAAATATAGATCTACTTTTTCAGTAAAACTGATTTTAGAGCGAGTAGATCGCGCCAGGCCATGCGTTTGGCAGCCGGCGTGCGTAGCAGATATGCCGGATGCAGGCTCGCCAGAGCCCGAACTTTTTTGCCGCCCAGGCTGATCTCGCGCCACTTTCCGCGCAGCCGCATGATGCCTTCGCCCGTGTCGAGAACGGATTTGGCCGCCGCTCCGCCGAGCAGCAGAATGACTTGCGGGTCGACCAGCTGCACCTGCCGCTCCAGAAACGGACGGCAAATTTGCGTCTCTTGTGGCGTTGGCGTCCGGTTGCCGGGCGGTCGCCAGTAGACGACGTTGGTGATGTGCACGTTCGTGTCGTCCAGATCGATGGCCGCCAGCATGCGGTCAAGCAGTTGTCCCGCGCGCCCGACGAACGGCCGACCCTCCAGATCCTCGTCGCGCCCGGGCGCCTCTCCGATGATCATCACCGGCGCCTGTGCGGCCCCGCGATAGACGCAGGTCGACTTGGCGGTGGCTTTGAGGGCGCACCCCTCGAAACGCTCCAGCGCAGCCTGGAGCGCTGTCATGTCGGAAGCCCTGGCGGCCAGCGCACGCGCAGCCGTCTCGGCGGCGTCGGGCGCGCCCGATGCGAACCGGGCCGGCGGCGTGCGAACGAGGTCGCCGCCACGCGCGCTGGGCGGCGCGATGCGCTCGCGCGAGAATGCCGCAGGCGGTTGTCGCGGACCCGCGCCCCCCGCACCACTTCGAGCAGGTTCGCCGCGTGTCGGGCCCGCCTCTTGAGCTGTTCCGACAGCCTCTCCGCGCGGCCGCCCCGGCGATTGATCCGGCCAGTCGAATGCCGCGCCCGGTACCCGTGCATGGTCGCCGAGCCAGGCGACGGGCGTCTCGCCCACGGCACAGTCGACGCCCGCCGCCCGATACCAGTCGAGCAGGGCGACGAGATCTGTATGCGTGGACGCGGGCGTGTCGGCTGAATTGACCATGCCGCACCCTATCCAAGGTCGCGATGACGCGCCA
>CAZDNY010000638.1:0-1905 GCA_964506885.1 uncultured Hyphomicrobiaceae bacterium
ATCCGCGCCGAGTACGACAAGGTGCGCGAAAAGCATCTTGCCAACGAGGCCAGGAAAGAGCGCATCACACTTGCCGCCGCGCGCGCCAACCGCTTCGACATCGACTGGAAGGCGTATCAGCCCGTCAAGCCGGAGTTCTTCGGACCGCGCGTGTTTGAGGACTACGATCTGGCCGATCTCGTGCCTTACATCGACTGGACGCCTTTCTTCTCCACCTGGGAGCTGACCGGGCGCTATCCGGCGATCCTCAACGACAACAAGGTCGGCGCCGAGGCCAAGAAGCTTTTTGCCGACGCACAGGCATTGTTGAAGAAGATCGTCGACGGCAAGTGGCTGACCGCGCGCGCGGTAATCGGCTTCTGGCCGGCCAACTCGGTCGGCGATGACATCGAGGTCTACACCGGCGAGCCGCGCCACTCGAAGCTGGCGACGCTGCACACCCTGCGCCAGCAGATCGCCCGCGATCCCAAGCGTGACCGCGCGCATACCGCGCTGGCCGATTTCATCGCGCCCAAGGACACCGGCGTCGCCGACTATATCGGCGGCTTCGCCGTCACCGCCGGCATCGGCGACGAGGCGGCGCTCGAAGCCCACTTCAAGGCGACCGATGACTACGGCCGCATCTTGTTCAAGGCACTGGCCGATCGCCTCGCCGAAGCGTTCGCGGAGCGCATGCATCAACGCGTGCGCAAGGAGTTCTGGGGGTATGCCAAGGACGAAAAGATCTCCAATGAGGATCTGATTGCCGAAAAGTATCAGGGCATCCGCCCCGCACCCGGCTATCCCGCGCAGCCCGACCACACCGAGAAGAAGACGCTGTGGAAGCTGATGGACGTTGCCGAGAAGACCGGCATCACGTTGACGGAGAGCTTCGCCATGTGGCCGGCCGCGTCCGTTTCGGGGCTCTACTTCGCGCATCCCGACAGCCACTACTTCGGCGTCGGCAAGGTCGAGCGCGACCAGGTCGAGGACTACGCCGCCCGCAAAGGCTGGACGGTCGCGGAAGCCGAACGCTGGCTGGCCCCGGTGCTCAACTACGATCCGCGCTCGCTCGACAAGGCCAAGGTGGCGTAAGAAGCTGGTAAGGGAACGGGCAGCGCTTTTGCACAGCTGTCATCGACCCGTGGCCCTGCGTGTGTTAGCCGGAGGCGAAGGCGCTAGGTGACGCAGCCAACCGGGGAGGCACGCGATGGTCGGTTATTTGGTTCTTGTCGTCCTGCAGTTTGTCGCAGCGTGGTTCGGCGCGCCCGAGGTGCTGCGCTACATCCCCATCAGCGGCGACCCTCAGGTCTTCGTGCACGCAGCCATTTACGCCGTGATCGTCTGGATCGTCGGCCTGGTCGGCTGTTTCGCACTGAAGGAGGTGCGCATGCCGACCACGCGCACGCTGGCAGCGGCCCTGGTCGGCGCCATCATCGGTGCGGCCTTGATGTTCGTGCCGCAGCTTATTGCCGCAATTCCCTTCAAGTTCCCGCCTCTCTATCTTCCGCTCACGGGTGCAATCCTGGGCTACATGGTGCGCCGCTGAGAAACGCACTTGCGCCGCAGCGGGACCGCGCCGCTGAAATGGAGAGAGCTTCGATAATGGATTTCCTGGACCGTATACCCTGGTCGATCGCGATCATCGGCGCGCTGACGCTCGGGCTGGCGCCGTTCTTTCCCGAACCGCACATCTGGGAAAAGCTGAAGATGCTGTTCCGCGGTGCGCTGGTGCGCCCCATCGATATCTTCGACCTGTTGCGCCACGCAGCACCCTGGGCCCTGGTGATCGCAAAATCGATCCGGGCGGCGATGGGCAAGGGCGCCTGAGCCTGGCGCCATGCACGCCAGCACGACACGACAGATCGTTGCGGCTGGTTCGGAAAGTCGAAATGAAAAAGAAAGGCGCGGAGTTTTTCCGCGCCT
>CAZDNY010000639.1:0-1901 GCA_964506885.1 uncultured Hyphomicrobiaceae bacterium
CTTCACGCATCAGCAATGCGCGATCAAGCCCGTGCAGCCGACGCGTCCTGACCCGGCGGCACCGTTGTGCGCCGGAGCCAGACCCAGCCAACCAACCGGCTGCCGATCATAAGCTTCATGCGACAAAGCGATACGACGTGGTCCACACATGGACTGGTGCGCACGTGGATCGCGGGGCGGTTTGCAGTCATCACGCTGCCCAGCCGCGCCCCGACCTCACGTCGCCTTCCCCGACACCGCGGACGCCGGTTGCATCCACGGCGTGGGGCCGTTCCCACAGGCGCCTAGCGGCCCTGGGACTCTGCGTTGCATTCCGTCAGAAGCGAGCGTTCAAGACGCCGCAGATCGTCAGGAATTGCCTCTCCACGAATCTCGTGGGTCCGAATTTTCTCGCGTACCAACTGATAGCATTCGCGAGGATCTTCAGCTTCCTCAATTCGGGAATTGATCTCAGCGATTTCCGCCTTCACCGATTCCGACATCGTGCCCTCACTCCATGCCATCACGTCGTACTCGTTGGTCTGTTGGTTTCATGTTCGCTTTTGCGTTTCCTGCGACGTCACGCGCCTTCTGTCCTACGCGGCACTGCAACCGAATGCGTCAACGCCCGCATTTCGTGAACGCCCACACCGCCGAAAGCGATGCGGCGACGAGCCGACTCGACGAGCCACACAGGCCCACCTCAATCATGTTTGGTGTGATTTGCCTGCGAATCAACCCCTTCCATGACGAGAAACCTAATACTGAGTGACAAATCGAGCGGTCGTGATTTGGCTGCATCGGGCTTTGCAACGTCAGCATGTCTGACAACCTTGCATGTGGCCGCCTCACGAGCCGGCGATCACAATCAACCGATCGTGACAATTGCGAGGCCAGCGTAAACCTCCGCGCACAGGATTTGTCCCGTACGAATTGCCGCAGTTTTGCATCATCGCCCGGTGTGTGGGGGCCGATGCGGCTTGAAATGCCTTGGAGTGAGGCCGCGGATGGGTCCGCGATCGTCGTGGCGAAAAGCTCCGCGAGGGTTTTCAAATTTTGCTCGCGATGCGCAACAAAGCTCAATTCGATTAATTTTGCGGCGCAACACGGGCTGTGCCAATCTTCACAGCACGTGGCGCGCTGGCGGCGTGTATAACGGGTGCGTCGCTCCAACACTTTCTCGCCTCCAGCAATGAAATTCCATGCCGATGCCTGCCTTGCGCAATCTCATTACCGATGTCCCCGGCCTCACGGTCGGCAATGCTCATGACAACCGGCTGATGTCGGGTGTGACGGTCGTGCTGGGCGAGCGCGCGCTGGTCGCAGCCGTCGATCCTCGGGGCGGCGGCATCGGGGCGCGCGAGACCGATGCGCTGCGCGCGGAGGGCACCGTCGACGAAGTCCACGGTCTGGTGCTATCGGGCGGTTCGGCATTCGGTCTCGACGCAGCAAGCGGTGTGCAGGCATGGCTGCGCGAAGGAGGCGTGGGGTTTGCCGTCGGCGATGTGCGCGTGCCCATCGTCCCGGGGGCGATCCTGTTCGACCTGCTCAATGGCGGCGACAAAGACTGGGGGCGCCTGCCACCCTACGCCGAACTCGGCTATCAGGCCGCGCAAAACGCCAGCGCCGATTTCGGCATCGGCAGCGCGGGCGCGGGCTTTGGCGCGACAACTGCGGTCTTGCGCGGCGGACTTGGCAGCGCCTCTCAGAGTCTTGACGATGGAACCGTGATCGGCGCGCTGGTGGCAGTCAATCCGGCCGGCACGGTCACGATCGGCTCAGGCCCGCACTTCTGGGCGGCGCCCTTCGAGCAGCATGGGGAATTCGGCGGCCTTGGATGGCCTAGCGCCTTCGAGGCGAATGATCTGGAGTTGCGGCTCAAGGGGGCCGCGGGGCAATCAACCGTGCTGGCCGTCGTGGCC
>CAZDNY010000640.1:0-1896 GCA_964506885.1 uncultured Hyphomicrobiaceae bacterium
GTACCGGCCGCTCGACGGGCTGCCCGAGATTCTCGAAGATTGGCTCGCCATGCCGCCGACGCCGTCTACAGGGCAGGTCGGGCACGCCTAGCCTGCACGTCTTTCACGGTTAGCGCTGAACCGCACCCTTGCCGCTGAACAAAGAACGCCACCCGGGAATTCGTCCAGGGTGGCGTTTCTATCATGATCGTAAAGATTGGATGGTGATCAATCTTCGAGGCGCTCGGCGATGATCATCGGACCGCCTGCGGTTTCGACGATGGCTTCCATGGTGCCGTAGCTCGTCACCGTCTGCGCGACGACGCTGGCGGCTGCACCCAGATCCTCGATCGCGTCGGGGACGCTTTCAACGAACACGTAGGACAGCGCGCGATTGGCGATCTTGGCTGCAATGTCGTCGCCGAACTCTTGCGCGATCAGTTCACGCGCCATCACGACAACCGTGGAACCATTGTCCGCCTTCCATCCGGTCGAGGGGCAATTGGTGTCGGTGGACGTGGGCTGGAAGCCCAGTGCGGCAAACGCTTCGGCCGCTGCGTCCATGTCTTCGACGATCTGGATCGGCGTGATCTTGCGTGCGGTAAGGCTCATGGTCTTCTCTCCTCTTCGAGGCTTAATTTGAATTATCCCTCGCATAGGAGAGTCGGGTCTGTGCCTCCAATCACACGAACCGTCGCTGAGATGATTTGGCGCGCTATTTCCTGATCTCGGACAGCGGTTTGCCGCTGGATGCGGCAGAAATGTAGCGGCGACGGTTAAGCACGCGTTGTGCAATGTCCCGGGCAATCGTTTCGGCGGCGAGAATCGGGGCGTGTCCCCAGCCCAGGTCGAAGCGCGTATCGGCATCGAGCGGGCGTGTCGCACCGCGCGCGGCCAGCGCGTCGTGGAAGCGCAAGAACTTGTCGCTGCCGCCCGAGGGCCGGAAGACATAGACGGGCCGACCTGTCGCCAGGGCTTCGCCGGTCATGGAGACGCTGTCGGCGGTGACGACGACGGCATCGGCCTTGGCGAGGAAGCGCGCATACGGGTTGTCGCCGGTGCCATCGTAGAGGATGTGGGGGAAGGGTCGGAGCGCTTGGGCGATCGCCGTCATCACGTCGGCCGGCGTGCGGCGCGATGGCGTGACCATGAAGCTCGCACCAGTTGCGCCGATGGCGGCGATGACGCGCACGAGGCGTTCGATGTCCTCGCGCGTGTAGCGCCAGACCTTGGCGGCACCGCCGATGGCGACCATCACGCGCGGTACGGGCAGCTTGTCGATTACGGGGTCGGGCTGTGCGCACAGTTGCGCAAGCAGTGCGGGCGTGAAACGGTGCGGGGCAACCAGGGTCGTCACGACGTTCAGCCCGCGGCGGCGGTCGTGCTCGGGCACCCAGATGAGATCGGCGATCTTCGCGGATGTGCGGGGGTCCTGAAGTGCGACGGTGAAGGTGGCAGGGCCGGCACGGCTGTGCAGGCGGCGCAGCGCGGGCATGGCGGTCCGCGCGATGCCGATGGCAACATCGGGCCAGGGTGGTGCACAGACGAAATCGTTCGACGCGGGTCCCCAAGGCGCCAGCAGGCGAGCGAGCCCCTGCGGGTGGACGCGGCGCCATTCATAGGCGAGCCCCAGCGCCTCGGCGACGCCCTGGGCCTGGGCCTCGTGGCCGGCCTTGCCGTCGGTGATGAGCCAGGCAGTGGCGCCTTCGAGCGGCTTCACGCGCATCCCTCCCCGACCTCGGGCGCACGCAAGCGCGCGAAATAATCTGAACGTAGCCGGCCAAAAATCATTTTGTTCCTTGCGCTCAGGCGCGTTGACCGGGAAAGTGGCGCCAGCGCCGCTGTGGCGGCAGCCCCCCGAGTTAACTTCAAGAGCCTATAGCGCATATGCCCCTTCGTCTCGATGCCATCGATTGG
>CAZDNY010000641.1:0-1893 GCA_964506885.1 uncultured Hyphomicrobiaceae bacterium
GCCCGTTTGAAGAGGTGAAAGACGAGGTCAAGGCGCTTTACGAGCAGAACGAGCGCGTGCGCCAGATCCGCGCCTTCGCCGACAAGCTGGTCGAGCGCGCGAAAGCCGGCGAGACACTGGAGGCGATTGCCACTGATGCCGGCGGAACAGTGGAAACGACGCCGCCGATCACGCGCGCGACGACGCCGCAGGGGCTGGCACGCAGCGCCGTCGCGCAGGCTTTCGCGCTCGCCAAGGGTGGGGCCGGCACGGCGGAGACGCAGGACGGTTCCAGCCGCGTGGTGTTCAAGGTCAAGGAGGTCGTCCCCGCTCCGGCGCCGACCAAGGAGCAGACCGCGCGCATCACCAAGGAGCTCGAAGGCAACCTGGAGACCGACACGCTGACGGCCTATGTCGGCGCCCTGCAGGGCCGGCTCGGCTCGACCATCAATCGGGAGGCGTTCGACAAGCTGAGAGGCGTCACCCAGTAAGCCTCGCGCCGTCTGCCTTCCGGGCGGCCGCAGCGATGCAGGCGATAAGGTGATGCACGTCCGCGCCAACCGAAACGAACGCCGGTTCCCGAGCGAGCACGTTCGACATTGAGCACATTCGACATTGAGAAGGTCCACTTGCGTGACGCAGTCTGAAACGCGGATGACTGGCATCGATATCTGGCCCGCGACCGACGCGTTCGCTGAGACCTATGCGGCCGGACGCGCCCAGGTGGTCGCCACGCGGCTCGTCGCCGATCTGGAAACGCCGGTCTCAGCCTACCTGAAGCTGGCGGCGGGACGCGCTCCGTCCTTCCTGCTGGAATCGGTCGAAGGCGGCGCGGTGCGCGGGCGCTATTCGATCATCGGACTGAAGCCCGACGTGATTTGGCGCGCAACCGGCGACACGGCAGAATTCAACCGGACACCTGAAAAGGATCCATCCGCGTTCGTGCGCGACGACAAGGCGACGCTGGCCTCGCTGCGCGCGCTGCTCGATGAAAGCCGCATCGAGCTTGCTGAAACGCTGCCGCCGATGGCGGCCGGCGTCTTCGGATACATGGGCTATGACACCATAAGGCTCATCGAGCGGCTGCCCGATACGCCGCCGGACATGCTGGGCGTGCCGGATGCGATCCTGGTGCGCCCGACTGTCATGGTCATCTTCGATGCGGTGCGCGACGAGATGACGGTGGTGACGCCTGTGCGTCCGGATGCTTCGACGACAGCGGCTGAAGCTTATGCCGCTGCCGAGGCACGTCTGGCCGATGTCGTCACGGCACTCGATGCGCCGCTTGCACATGGCGTTGCGGCGGCGGACCAGACACTGGCGCTCGACGAGCCCACCTCCAACACGACGCCGGCCGAATACATGGGCATGGTGGAAAAGGCCAAGGAGCACATCAAGGCCGGCCACATCTTCCAGGTGGTGCTCTCGCAGCGGTTCTCCACGCCCTTCGCCCTGCCGCCATTCGCGCTTTACCGCGCGCTGCGCCGGCTCAACCCTTCGCCGTTCCTGTTCCACCTCGACTTCGGCGGCTTTGCGCTCGTGGGATCAAGCCCTGAGATTTTGGTGCGCGTGCGCAACGGCGAGGTCACGATCCGGCCGATCGCGGGAACAGCGCGGCGCGGAGCGACCTCGGCGGAGGACAAGTTACTGGCCGATACCTTGTTGAAGGACCCCAAGGAACGCGCCGAACACCTGATGCTGCTCGACCTGGGGCGTAACGACGTCGGCCGCGTGGCTCAAGTCGGCAGCGTTCGTGTCACCGACCAGTTCGTGATCGAACGCTACTCTCACGTCATGCACATCGTCTCCAACGTGGTCGGGCGGCTGGCGTCCAATGCCGATACGGTCGACGCGCTGATGGCAGGCTTCCCGGCCGGTACGGTGTCGGGCGCGCCGAAGGTGCGGGCGATGGAA
>CAZDNY010000642.1:0-1888 GCA_964506885.1 uncultured Hyphomicrobiaceae bacterium
GCGTGACGTGCCCGACTACATCGACGCCGACCACTCCAAGATGACGGCCAAGATGACGCGCATTCCCGCTCTGTCCGATGTGCCCTATCCGGTGCAGATGGAACCCAACCTCGTGGTCGAGTTCTATTCGCGCTAAGCGGCATTTTGCAGTGCAGATTTGCGAGCGGCCGGGCGGCAACGTCCGGCTGCTTTTGCATTTTGGTGAGCCTCGTGGCACTCATCCTTGTGCTGATCGCAAATTCAGACCCGAGTTCCGCCGCCAGAGCAGACATATCGCCGCGAGAAGGAAGGCGCTGACATGGAACACCCCATCCTTCTGGGCATTGCCGCCGCGCTCCTTGTCATCGGCTTCTTGGCTGTACGCTGGGCCGGGAGATACGACGCCGCCGGCATCGCCACCGACGCGGCCTGGCGAATGGCCTGGAAGCGCAGCGTGTCGGGTGCTCGCGATGAACTGGGCAAGGTGATCGACGAACAGTTGACCGAGATCCGCGCCGATGCCGGCCGCATCGGCTATGGGCGCACCGCCATCAAGCACGGCGGCCGGTTCTTCATCGCCCGCTTCGTCAACATTGCGGGGATCGTCATGATCGTACTCGGCTTGATTGCCGGCGCGGCCGCGTTCTTGTGGAAATAGCGCCGATCCCCCTGCGGCCCACCGCGCGCCGCTTCATCACGTGCCCCGCTTGACCGGCCCGGGAACCGGTTGGGCGGAGGACGAGTCACCCTGTGGCAGAGGCACCGGCATGGGTGAGAGCTCACTCGCCTCCTTGCGCCGTGGCGGCACGGTGTTGGCCCACCCGTAGGCGAGCATCGTCATGATCGCGGAGCCTGCGAAGAAATAGACCCCCGGCTGCACGCTGGCTTCCGTGTAGCCCGACGAGTTGACGTAGAAGATCAACAGCGCCAGCACCATCACGTCGGTCATCGAATAGCGCCCCAGCCACTCCATCGTCGAGATCGAGCGTGCGCGGAACTCCGGATTGAGATCGGGCGAGGCGACCAGCGTCATGAGGTAGAACAGCTTCAGGAACGGGAACAGGATCGAGAACACGAACAGCACCACGCACAGGAAATATTCCTTGTCGGTGTAGAGCGCGTAGATGATCGTCGCGATGGAATGCTCGTTGGTCCACACGTAGATGGTCGTGAAGCGGATCACGGGCAGGATCACGCCGAGCACGAAGAAGACCGTCGCCAGGATGATGAAGAACGACAAGACGAAATTGCGCACGATCGGGAGCCGGCCCGGCGGCTGCGCACTCTCCTCGACAGATTGCGGCGCGCGCTTGTCCGGCGCGGCGAACGGATCGCGCGCATCGAATTGATCGCTCGCCGCGACGGAACGCTCCTCCGCCCGCAGCCACGCATAGGCCAGGATCATCAGGACGACGGCTGCGGTGAAGAAATAGACGCCAGCAAGGCTCGCCGCATCGTAAAGGCCTGTGCTCTTGATGAAGAAGATCGTCAGCGCCAGCACCAGCACGTCGTGCATCGACCACTTGCCGAGCCACTCCAGCGCCCTCAGCCGCCGCGACTGGCGCGCGATCTCGCTTGCGGGCAGGGTCGAGACCAGAAGGAGATAAAGGAGTTTCAACACCGGGAAGCAGATCGAGAACAGCGCCACCGTGATGCCGAGGAAATACTGACCGTCCCTGATCAGCACATAGACCGTCGCCAGCAGCGAACGCGGGGTCGACCAGCATACGTACTTTGTGAGCTTGATGATCGGAAGTGACACACCCAGCGCAAGGCACACACTGGCGCCGATGATCGCGAAGCTCAACAGAAACCGCCGTCCGCCGAGCCGCATGCCAGCCCTGATCCTCCCTGAGGTCGCGCGCCGGCCAGGCGGCCGGCAAAAAAAAATCGGGGTCCGCCAGCGGCG
>CAZDNY010000643.1:0-1874 GCA_964506885.1 uncultured Hyphomicrobiaceae bacterium
CGAGCTGCAGCACGGAATTGAGCGTGAAGGGGATGACGTTTGCCGGCAGCCCGCGAGCAAACCGGGCGATCGCATCGATCATCTGCCGGCCGTGCTTGTCGTCATGAACAAGAATGACGGGGTGCGCGCCGCCCGCGCGGGCGTAGGCATCGAGCATGGCTGTGGCACGCGCGAGGATGTCCTCGCGATGCGGGTAGGCGTAGCTGGCGGCGCCGGTCGGGCAGACGCTGGCGCAGTTGCCGCAACCGCCGCAGATGGCCGGGTCGATCGCGACGTGGTCGCCGTCGGGCGTAATGGCGCCGATCGGACAGTGATCGAGGCAGTTGCGGCAGCCGACCTTGCCTGAGCGTGCATGGGCGCAGATATCGGCATTGTAGGCGACGTAGACCGGTTTTTCGAATTCGCCGACCATGTCGGAGAGCGAAAAGAGGGCCTCGGCGACAGCGGCCGGATCAGCAGGGTCTACGGCGAAATACCCGTCCCGGCGCTGCTCGGGGGTGAACAGCGGCGCGCGTCCCGACAGATCGAGGATGAGGTCGCATTGCGACTTGGCGCCATCGCGGGGCATGGCAAAGTCGAGCGATGCGCGGGAGGAGGGAATGACCGGTGCGTAGCCGTCGACGGTGATCTGGAATGCGCCGAGGTGGCCGCGCACTTGCTTGAGGGTGCCTTTGGCGATCGGCGCGTGGACCTGTGCGGGCGGGAGGGCGTCGTTCACCTCAGTGACGAGGATTGTCACGTCGAGGCGGTCTTTGAGCTTCTCGGCGGCGGCCAGGGCAGCGTCGGCTGGTCCGTAAACCAGGCAGATGCCGTCGGAGTTCAAGGTCATGGCGCTGGCGGGCTTGGAGGCATGCGCCGCCTCGGCGAGCAACGCCGCCATCTTCGGCAGGCTGGCGCCTTTGGCATCCGACCAGCCGGCGTTCTCGCGGATGTTGGTGAAGCGCAGTGTGGTCTCGGCAGTGGCCTTTTCCTCGGCAACCTCGCGGAACAACGGTGCTTCCTGGGTGCAGGCGACGTGGATGGACGTGCTGCCGGCTGCGGCCGCCTCGAAATTGGACAGGCCTGCGCGGCACAACTCGGTGTGCACGGGCAAGCTATCCGTCCTGCCGAGCGCACGGGCCAGCTTTTCGCCGTCGATGTCCATGGTGCGCTGGCAGTTGCAGACCAGGAGTGTTGCTTGTTTGTTTCCGCTCATCTCGGCTCCGGTTTCCTCAAACGCGGGCGGCTCCCGCGGCGGGGTGGGCAGATGCCCGTTTGTTTGGTGTTCGTTTATAAGGCGTTGGAGTGCTCGCCGTCCTGTACTATAAACTTTCGTAGGGGGTCCAGGAGGGCCGTTTTACCGGAGGGTTCATGTCGGTCGAGCAGACCATAGCGCTTGGCGTTATCGTAGCGCGGGAAAAGATAGACCATCCTTGGCAGGAGTATCGCTGGCGGGCCATCAGCGTCTTTCTGGACGCGCCCCAGTCGGCAAACTGGAAGACCTTGGTCACCGAGCCCCACATGACGCAATACCATGCGGCGACGCTGCCGCTGGTGCTGCACCGCAAAGAAACCATGTCATACCGCGTCAACCTCGCCAATGGCGAGCCGTCTGTCTATGTGGTGTTGCGCGAGGACGATGATCCCGATGCCGACTTTCCGGTGAGCGTGCACGCGGTGACGGCCTCGCCGTTCGAAGCGCAGATGCACGGAGAACTGGCGTTCGACAGTGTCGACCGCGTGCTCATGCCGGAGCGGCTGGTCGCTCTGGTGGAGGCCTTCGTCGCGGATCATCCCGTCGATGACAAATTTGTGAAGCGAAAGCGCCAACCGTATGCGCCGAAGGAGGACGAGCACAAATTCGGGCAGGAGCCTCTGGTGGTGCTTCGCGAGCG
>CAZDNY010000644.1:0-1873 GCA_964506885.1 uncultured Hyphomicrobiaceae bacterium
GCCAAGGCCGGATTTCGCGTCGATACCTCCGCCGATGATGCGGTCGGCGTTCTCGGCAAGACCGAGCGCGGCCGGACCTTCATGGAACGCATCACGCTCAGGCCCAAGGTCACGTTTTCGGGTGAGACCAAGCCCGATCAGGCCGCCATCGACGAACTACACCACACCGCGCACGAGCACTGCTTCATCGCCAACTCGCTGCGCTCCGAGATCGTCATCGATCCACCCGCCCCACAATTCGTGTGAGGTTCCAGATGCGCTACCTTCCCCTGGAAGATGCCGACCGCCGCCGCATGCTGGATCGGATCGGCGTCGCCGCCATCGATGATCTTTTTGCAGCCGTGCCCGCCGGCAAGCTTCTCGCGGAACCGCCGGGGCTGCCGGCGCACATGAGCGAGATGGCCGTCGAGCGGGCGCTCGGCAGCATGGCTGCCCAAAACATTGCGGCAGGTTCAGTGCCGTTCTTCTGCGGAGCCGGGGCCTATCGCCACCATGTGCCGGCAACCGTCGACCACCTGATCCAGCGCTCGGAGTTCCTGACCAGCTATACGCCCTACCAGCCGGAGATCACGCAGGGCACGCTGCAATCGCTGTTCGAGTTCCAGACCCAGGTTGCACTGATCACCGGCATGGATGTGGCGAATGCGTCCATGTACGACGGCTCGACGGCCACCGCGGAAGCCGTGCTGATGGCGCACAGGATCACGCGGCGGCACAAGGCGGTGGTGTCGGGCGGACTGCATCCCCAATATCGCGACGTGATCCGCACGCTGTCGCACCATGGCGGCGCACAGGTGACGGACCTGCCTCCCGATCCGACGGGCATGGAGGACATCATCGCTGCGATCGACGGCGAGACATCGTGTGTTGTCGTGCAGTATCCGAGCTTTTTCGGCACCATCCGCGACCTGTCCGAGATTGCCGCGGCGGCGCATGAGAAGGGCGCGCTGCTGGTGGTGGCCGTAACAGAGATCGTCGCGCTCGGCGCCCTGAAGTCTCCAGGCGAGATGGGTGCGGACATTGTGGCAGCGGAAGGCCAGTCGATCGGCAACGGGCTCAACTTCGGCGGACCCTACGTCGGCCTCTTCGCCTGCCGGAGCAAGCACGTGCGGCAGATGCCGGGGCGCTTGTGCGGCGAGACCGTCGACGCGGAAGGGCGGCGCGGTTTCGTGCTGACACTGTCCACGCGCGAACAGCACATCCGGCGCGAGAAAGCGACGAGCAACATCTGCACCAACTCGGGCCTTTGTGCGCTGGCCTTCACGATCCACCTGACGCTGCTGGGAGAGCGCGGCTACCGGCAGCTTGCGGCGATCAATCACGCCAATGCGGTGGCGCTGGCGGAGTTGCTCGCGAAGGTGCCGGGTGTGGAGCTGCTCAACGAAACCTTCTTCAACGAGTTCACGATCCGCGTGCCGGGCACGGCGGCGGACGTGATCGAGAAGCTGGCTCAAAAGGGCGTGCTGGGTGGCGTGCCTATTTCGCGCCTCGAACCGGAACGGGCGGAACTTGCCGACCTGATTGTCGTTGCGTCCACCGAGGTCAACACGGACGAGGACCGCGCGGCGTTTGCCGCAGCGCTGAAGGAGGTGCTGGCATGAGCATGAACCGTCAGGGGCGCCCGACCGATCCGGGCACCGCCGCCGCCTCGTCATCGCCGACGTTCACCGGCCACAAGGGGCTCGATCACGAGCAGCCATTGATCTTCGAGCGCGGACGGCTCGACAAGACGGGCGTCGACCTGCCTGCTCCTACCGATGTGCCCTCGCGGCTTGGCACGTTGGCGCGCGACAACGAGATCGGCCTGCCGGGGCTCGCAGAGCCGGAAGCCGTGCGCCACTACGTGCGGCTGTCGCGCATGAACTACGCGATC
>CAZDNY010000645.1:0-1871 GCA_964506885.1 uncultured Hyphomicrobiaceae bacterium
GATCAGGCCTTCGTGCAGGATGTAGAAGCCTTCGACCAGCGGCGTGCCGAGCCGGTAGACGCGGCCATATGGATAAAGCGTCACGTCCGCGCCGGTGGCGTTCTCCACCTTGTCGCTCAGCGTGAACATGTAGTTCTCGTCGACCGAGATGGTGCGTTTGAACGTCAGGCCCGCGCCGTTGTTCCAGGTCAGCGTGATCGGCGCGTTCGCGCTCAGCGATCCGCTGCCTTCCTGCGTCCAGACCGTATCGCGGTCGGGCAACTTGACCTGCGCACTGCCATCCGAAACCCAGCCGAACTCGGCGAAGTAGGGCTTGGGCGCGCCGACCGGGGAGAACAGCACGACGTTGGGAGACTTTGGATCGACCGTATCGTGGTACTTGGTGAGAACGATATCGTCGATGCGCGCACCCTTGAGCGGGATCGAGCCCCTGATCGATGGCGTATCGATAGCGATCCGCGGTGCGTTGGCCAGCGCCGCCGCTCGCGTGGTCTGCACGCCTGCCGATGGTGGCGCGACCGGCGCACCTGTCGGAGCAGCAGCGCCCGGCGCTGCGCCCTGTGGTGCCGCTGCGGACGGACTGGGTGCCGTTCCGTCAGCCGGCTTGTCGGCCGGAGCCTGCTGCGCGATCCGCCCTTTCTCAGCCTCGATCTTGGGACCGGCGTAGAAATACTGCCAGGCGAACAGCACGAGCATCGACAGCACGAGGGCGATCAACACGTTTTGGGAGTTATCGGGGTCGCGGGTGCTCATCGGCGTCTCGGATGGCTCTTACCGGATGGAGGGCGGGAGGGGTGACCGTGTTGACGCGGTCTCGACAAGGTCGCGGTTATGCCATTGGTGCGCGGCGAGGTCTATCGGTTGCCGCGAGATGACGGCTGGCGCCGCACTCGGTTGGAGTGATGCACTCGGACAAGTGCGTCTTCGAAATCCTTTTTCAAGGCCGCGAAGGGTCGGTCCAGCGCACCGGGACGCGCAATGATCACATAATCGAAGCCGGTGTGCGCATGCAGGTCTGCCACGTCGGTCAAAGCCGCCTTCAGCCGCCTGCGGATGCGATTGCGAACAACGGCGCCGCCGAGCTTCTTGGTGATCGTAAAGCCGAACCGGGGAGGATCTCCACCATGCGGAGTTTCCGTGGCTTGCGGACGCGGCTTGGCCTCGAGGGTGAAGCTGGTGCATGACCATCTGGCCCCGCCGCGCACGCGTAGGAATTCGGCGCGCTTCTTGAGTGTTGCCAGCGGCAAGGGCTCCTCGCCTCCGGGCGCCGCAGTCCGGCTGCCCGGAAATGTCAGGCGCTCAGGCGCTTGCGACCCTTGGCGCGGCGACGCGCGATGACCTTGATGCCGCCCTTGGTGGCCATGCGGGCACGGAAGCCGTGGCGGCGTTTGCGCACGAGGCGGCTCGGCTGGTAGGTGCGTTTCACTGTTCAAACTCCGTATCTCTGCGGAGCTCCGCGCATGGCGCGGCTCCGTAAAATCCTTGTCACGATGCGCGCCGGCCCCGTTTTTCGGGCCACGCGCCTGCCAACACTGGCATGAATTGGAAGCTCGCCGCTTATAGGGGCGAGGCTGTGGGAAGTCAATCGAGACGCCGCCCGCCGGACCGCCGAATTTATCAGCCCTAATCGCGGCCCCCGAGGCCTCAGGCGGCAGCATGCCCCGGCTGAGTGTAACGTCCGGCCGTCCCATCACGAACGGTTCACAAGACCCTCACCTGGGAATGGCACACCTGTCACGCGGCATCACAAGTATAGCGAAGAAATCACGGACGCTTGAGACCCTGTTTCCTTTGAAGAGGTTTTGGATCATCATGCATGGAATCAGGTAAGATAAGTAGTATTCATCGAATACGTGAATAAAAAACAGAGA
>CAZDNY010000646.1:0-1848 GCA_964506885.1 uncultured Hyphomicrobiaceae bacterium
AGGGCGTTCCTTACCACCGCGATGGGCGTGTATGATGTGGTGATCGACACGACCGGCCTGAAGCTGCGCGAGGACGAGGTGACAGGAATTTCAGGTGTGGCGGCGACGGTGGCGCTGGCGGGCAATGCCCAGGACGTTCCGGCCAACGACAAGATCCGCCTGTTCATTTCGCCGATCGATTTCGGCTGGAATTAAGCCCGGCTTTTCGGTGCGAGCTTGGCGCTTGGAAACAAAACCTCAGATTGTTTTCAGAGTTCTTTAATACTCTGGAAACGTTCCTTCAGCGATCGCTTGCAAATGGGGCTTTAGGCATTGTAGGGTATAAGGACGTCGTGGCGCCGTCCCTTCCCCCCCCCAACAGGCACACGACACGATGCCCGCGGTCCGTCCCCCCGGCCGCGGGCTTTTCGTTTTCAGGGCTCCAAAAAATGCGTTCGCACCGCTGGATTTTTTCAGCTTGATCCGGATGGACGCCAGCCGGCCTGTCGTGCCTCCTCTTCCGAACAGAACCAGCGCTCGCCGCGCGAAGAACGGATCTTGATGCGGTCATAGCCGTCCATCCACGGCATGACATAGAGCTTGGCGCGTGATGCGACGCGGCCCTTGATCGGGCAGGCATCGGGGGCTTTTTCCTTGGCCGATTCCCAGGCTGCGGCCCGGAACGTTTCGGGACGTTCTGCCGCGCCGGCCCAAAGGCCTCGTTTTGCTTCGCGGGCCTCGTCTTCCAACCCAGAGTGGCGCGCAAAGAATCCAGTCTCGGCAAAGACATGGCCGCCGCGGACGAGGGCTGCCGCGAGATCGTCGTCGCCTTTGCGGCAATCTGCGCGCGCGATTGCGTCGGACTGGCCTGATGAAATCGTGCAGGTGATGCGCGCGCGGCCGATGAGACGGGCAAGTGCGGCGCGGGCAGCTTCGCCGCAGCGCCAGGACTTGCCGTTGTCACGCGTGCAGGTCTGGCCGCGCTCGGGCGCTTCGATGTGGTCGAGACGGACGATGCGACGGGCGATCCGGAGGGTATCGCCCGAGATCGCGCGCGCGCGTCCTTGGATTTCTCCCGTTGCTGCGGGGCGGGCCGGGACAGGTGTGGATGCGGCGGTCGTGATTGCTGCGGTCGATGGAAGCGGCGTGAGGCCGTTCGGGCTGATCAGGTTGCCCAGTCCGAATACAACGAGCGCAGCGAATGTGCCCCAGCCGATCACCGGGCCGACGAGGCGCATGGACAGTGCGGCCGGTGCCGGTGAGGCGGTGCCGCGGCGATCGCGGGAGGCGTCCACGCGCTGGGTGACGACGTCGCGGTGGCGTTCGGCCAGCAGGGCCGGGCCCAGCGTGAACAGGGCCAAAAGGGCGGCAAAGGCGGCACGCGCATCGAATCCCACCGCCCAGATGCGGTAGGCGACGGCAAACAAGGCCGCAGCACCGACAGCGCCGACGACGATCCGTGCACGGCGGTCGGCGAGGCGAGAGAGAAGGGGGGCCAGCAGCGCGGCGAGCAGGGTTGCCGTGCCGGTTGCGGCGGCCGAGAGGCCGGCGGCGCCAATGGCGCTGATTGCTGCTGCGGCTGATTTCGCGCCGTTCCACAGACGGTGGCCGAGCCGAGCGGCGGCGCCGGCGCCAGATACGCCCATGGCCTGGCCCATTTTTCCGGCGCGGCGCAATCCATCGGCGGCCGCGCCACCGGCCTCATGCAAGCCGTGGGCGGCAGCGGACCCGGCGTCTTTGAGACCGTGAACGGCTGCGGCGCGCACGTCTTCGACCTTCTGGCGGCGCTTTGCCCGGCGTACCAGGATCGTGGTTCGAACGTAGTCGTGCCACTCGAAACCCTCGCGCTTCTTGCGCCATCCCCACATG
>CAZDNY010000647.1:0-1847 GCA_964506885.1 uncultured Hyphomicrobiaceae bacterium
GCGTAAAGCATCGGCGTAGTGAACGAGATTGACCCTTTATACATGGTGGCAATCCAGTTGAAAACCTTGATCCCCGAGGGGATTCCCACAAAAAACGTGAGGAAGGAGAAAACCATCGCCGCCAGTTCCGATTTGGTTGGCCGTCTCTGTGCCTCGAGCCGCTGCAAACGCCGCTCGGCGTTCTCACAGGCGTAATCGTCGTCTTCGTCCGTCATCGGGCAACCCGATCCCTGATGGAGCATGACATGCAGTTTAAATCCTACCCGGCCAAGATGGAATTACTGAATTCAAGGTGCAAGGCCCTGCTCCACAAACTCTTTTCATAAAGCGCACCAGCACAACGCCCCCATATGAGGCCGGTCAGGCTATGCGCAAACGTTCGGCGAGACCTGCGGAAATGGACTGCCGCGCGCGCGCCAACTCCGATATGAAGGCCCCTTCGCGCCGTCACCACGTCCGCTGCACTTTTTGAGAACCCGCACCGCGACCGATGCAGAAAGAGCCCGACAGCACGCGCCAGCCCGAGCCGGGCACGCCCCCAGCCTCGGCTCCCGCGCCCGACGCCCAGCGCGCGCGGCTCACCGCCATCGGGCTGATGCTGCTGGCCCTTGCCTTCTTCTCGACGCTCGACACGGCCGCCAAGTGGCTGGCGACGCGCGAGGGCATCCCGGTCATGCAGCTGTCCTGGCTGCGCTTCCTGGTTCAGTTCCTCGGCCTGCTCATTCTTGTTCCCGCACTCGGCTTGATGAGCCTGGAGCGCCTCTTCACGACGAAGAAGTTCGCAAAGCAGATCGTCCGCTCGACGTTGATGGCCGCGACCACGCTGTTCAACTTTCTCGCCCTGCAGTACCTGCGCCTCGACCAGACCATCACCATCGTGTTCCTCGCGCCGCTCGTGGTGGCGGCACTGGCCGGCCCTCTGCTCGGAGAATGGGTCGGCTGGCGCCGCGCCATTGCCATCGCCGTCGGGTTTACCGGCGTATTGATCGCGGTGCGTCCAGGCTTCGGCGATGTGCACCCTGCCGTCATCTATTCGTTCCTGGCCATGGCGGCCTATGCGCTCTTCATGCTGCTGACACGGCATCTGGCGCCCTACGATCCGCCGCTCGTGACGCTGTTTTACTCGATGTTCGTGGGCACGCTGTTCGGTGCGCCGGCGGCCCTCATGCAATGGGTCTGGCCACAGGACATGTTCACCTGGGTGCTGCTGTTGTCGCTGGGCTTCCTCGGCGGAACCGGACACTTCCTGTTCATTCTCGCCTACACCCGCGCGCCCGCCTCCGCCATCTCGCCGTTTCTGTATGCGCAGCTCATCACCATGGTGGCGATGGGCTATCTCGTGTTCGACGATGTGCCCGACCTGTGGACGCTTGCCGGTGCGGCCGTCATCATCGGTTCCGGCATCTATCTGATCCACCGCGAGCGCGTGACCAAAGGGCTCGAGTAGCCCGCACGCGCGCGGCGCACCCGCGCTTGGCCCTGCATTAACCAGTTAACGCCTGTGAACCCTGACTGAAGCCTCGGTTCATGGCGCATTCAATGCCGCCCCGCCATGATCCTGCCACCAACCCGCCCCCACAGGTCGACAGCCCATTCCAATATTTTGGAGGATTTAGACGATGTCTTTGCTTCGCACCTTTGCGCTCGCCACGCTTGCCATGCTCACCACCTCCGCTGCTCACGCCTCCGACAGCCGCTATTTCGGTCCCGACCCGTCGGCTCCCGGCTGGGCGCGCATGAAGCCCGAGGCCTGGACACCCAACACGGCAACCACCGCCGCTGAACTCGTCGCCGGCATGCTGAAAGGCGTGATGGAAAGCACCGAAGGGCGGCCCGACACCAAGGTG
>CAZDNY010000648.1:0-1840 GCA_964506885.1 uncultured Hyphomicrobiaceae bacterium
TCGGACCCTACTGGGCGCGCTACGGCAAGTAACAACAGGACAGCCACGGACATGAACCTGGAAGAACATGCTGCAAAGCCGCTGCTGGCCCGCTTCGGCATTGCCGTGCCCGAAAGCCGTCTGGCAGCGACCCCGGCCGAAGCAGAATCAGCGGCTTCTGAAATCGGACCGTGTGTGATCAAGGCGCAGGTGCCGACCGGCAAGCGCGGCAAGGCGGGCGGAATCAAGCTTGCCGCGAGCCCGCAGGAAGCACACGACCACGCCGAAAAGATCCTCGGCATGGAGATCGGCGGCTGGCGGGTCGGCAAGGTCCTGATCGAGGCACAGACCCCGATCGCCCGCGAGCTGTACGCCGCGATCCTCGACGACTCGGCCACCAAAGGGCCGATGCTCCTGTTCTCCGCCCTCGGCGGCATGGATGTGGAAGAGGCCGCCGAACGCGACCCCAATGCCATGCGCCGCATTGCCATTCCCATCGAGACCGGGCTCACGAAGGAAGCCGCACGAAGCGCGCTCGAAGGCCTCGACCTGGAAGACCACGCCGACGCACTCACCGATGTCTTCCTGAAACTCTACCGCGCCTGGCGCGAACTCGACGCCGAACTCATCGAGATAAACCCCCTCGTCCTCACCAAGGACAACCGCGTTGTCGCGCTCGACTGCAAGTTCACGCTCGACGACAGTGCGGCCCCGCGCCAGCAGGTGATTGCCGCCAACGCCGCGCCCGAAAAGCGCACCGCGCTCGAAGCCAAGGCGGCCGAAGCCGGCCTCAAGTACATCGAACTGGGCGGGTCCGTCGGCGTCCTCGCCAATGGCGCAGGCCTCACCATGACGACGATGGACGTCATCGCACACTATGGTGGCAGCCCGTCCAACTTCCTCGAGATCGGCGGCGAGGCCTACACCAAAGCCAAGACCGCGCTGTCGATCCTGCTCGAAAATCCCAACATCAAGGCTCTGCTCGTCAACTTCTGCGGCGCCTTCGCACGCACCGACGTCATGGCCGAAGGCGTCGTCAACGCCTGGCTTGAACTCAAACCCGACATCCCCATCTTTTTCACGATCCACGGCACCGGCGCGGACGAGGCCGTCGCACTCGTCAAGGAACGCCTCGGCATCGAGCCCTTCGACCTGATGGACGACGCCGTCAAAGCCGCCGTTGCCGCCGCCAACGGGAGGGCCGCCGCATGATCCCGCGTAAGAACGACCGCATTCTCATTCAGGGCATCACCGGCAAGCAGGGCACGTTCTGGACGCAAGCGATGATCGCGTACGGCTCCAACGTCATCGGCGGCGTCAACCCGAAGAAGGCCGGCACCGAACATCTCGGTGTGCCCGTCTTTGCCGCCGCACGAGAGGCGGCCAAATCCGCCCCCTTCGATATCGCCTGCATGTTCATTCCGCCGCTGATGGCCAAAGACGCCGCCATCGATGCCTGCGAGGCTGGCGCCAAGCTGCTCGTCTGCCTCACCGAGCACATTCCCTCGCACGACGTAATGGAAATGCACGTCGCAGCCCGGCACAACGGCACGCGCATCGTCGGCCCCAACACCGCCGGCCTCGTCACGGTGGGAGAATGCTTCGTCGGCATCATGCCGGCCTTCAACGACAAGGTATTTCACAAGGGCCGGGTCGGCGTCATCTCCCGCTCGGGAAGCCTCGGCACGCTGCTCTGCCTCAACCTCGCACAGGCGGGCATGGGCCAGTCTGTATTCTATGGCATTGGCGGCGATCCCATGATCGGCACCACGACAGCCGACGCGCTGCGCATTCTCGATGCCGATCCCGGCACCGACGCCGTCGTCATCTGCGGCGAGATCGGCGGCAGCGCCGAGGAAGA
>CAZDNY010000649.1:0-1838 GCA_964506885.1 uncultured Hyphomicrobiaceae bacterium
CGATTTTGTCAAGGTCGTGCAGCACGTTGCGAGCGAGGTTCCAGGCGTGCCCGTGCTGACTGGCGGGTGCGTGTGATGGGCGCGCGTTCGGTCGCGCGCTCTGCCTCGCCCGCACGAGCTCACGGCTGCCCGACGCGCAATTCATGTGGGCGGCGATGACTTCGGTCGATCGCATGTCACAAAGTTACTATTCGAAAGAAGCGACAAACACGCGCGACTACGTGTTCTACGACATGCAGACCGGCACATTCCGTCGCCTCCTGGGGCGCGATGACAGGCTCATTGCCCAGATGACGTTCCTGGCGCCGCCGGCAGCCGAGACCACCATGGCGATCGCTCACAAGGCCGTGGCGGTGGACGACAAGCCCGTGGCCATACTGGTCAGCATTGTCGAACGCGACAGCGATGGCGATGGACGGCTTTCGGGCAAGGACCTCAAATCGGTGGCGATGGCGGGCCCGAGCGGGCTCGGACTGACCACCATCGCCAGCGGCGTGCAGGCCCTGATCGGGCAGTCGGTCGCCGCGGATGGCTCGGCGATCGTGATGATCAAGGACAAGGATGGCTTAACCCGGGGACTCAAGGTCAGTGTGCCGGACTTCGCCGTGCTGCGCGATGACGCCTTCCCACTAGCGACGCGTGCGCCGGGCTAGTCCGGAGCGGTTGGCAGCGAATTCGCCCGCCGTCTGCGGAACCGGGACGAATGGACCCCGTGTCGCGCCGCAAAGCGATTGCGGAATGGTCCACTTCGTTGTCAGATACGCCTCAGATCCGATTCAGGCTGTTGCCGGCTTGGGCCGGTCGTTTCCGTGTCTTTCTGAGACGTTCCACGACACTACTGCCCGCGAGGCCCCTATGCCGCTCGAAATCGCCCCAGAGAAGGTTGCGCACGTCATCATCCGGGCGCGCGAATACGATGCCAAGGTCGATGCCTGGAATACGGACAACGAGGACGACGCGGGCGGCGAAGAGAGTCTCGCCGATCAGGGCCTGCACGACGAGCTGGTCGGGTTCATCGATGCGTTGAACGACGACGAACAGACCCAGCTCGTGGCCCTGTGCTGGATCGGACGCGGGACATTCGAGCCGGAAGATTTCGACGAAGCGCTGGAAACCGCACAAAACGAACGCGTCAATTCGGTCGCCGAATATCTCCTGGGACAGCCGCTGCTGGCCGACTACCTGGAGGAAGGTCTCGACCGCATGGGCGTATCGGTGGAAGACGCGGAAGGCGACGTTCTTTAGGGCGCAAGCGCCGCATCCGACGCGGATCGTGGCGGCAACGACCTTAAGCACCAGACACTGGGTTCATGACGACCCGCGCCGGACCGTGTCGATCTCACCCCAATCCTGCCAGAACCTCGTTCGCGTGCGTGTGCGGTGGATGCACGGGATAGACGCAGCGCTCGATCGCACCGTCGCGGACGATAAGCGTCAGGCGCTTCAAGTAGGTGACGCCGCCGGTCTCGAAACGCGGCAGGCGTAGCGCATCGGCAAAACGCAAGCCTTCATCGGACAGCAGCGGATAGGTCAAGGACGCGCGCCGCGCGAAGGCCTGCTGATCGGCACTCCGCTGAGCGCTCAAGCCGAACACCTTGATGCTTTTCACAGCGAATATCGGCATCAGATTACGGAAGCCTTCGGCTTCAGGCGTGGAGCCGTGCGCGCCTGGAATGTCGTCCCAGCCGGGCGGATTGGGCTCGCCCGGAGAGCCGGTAAAGGGATAGACGAACACGACCGCGCGGCCGGCAAGCTGCGACAGATCGATGTCGATACCCGCCGAGGATGGCAGAGCCATCTGCGGAAGCGGCATACCGGTCGTCAGATGGGCGGCGGCA
>CAZDNY010000650.1:0-1838 GCA_964506885.1 uncultured Hyphomicrobiaceae bacterium
CTCATCAAGCAGGCGTCCGACCTCAACTCCTCGCTCATCAACCAGATGGTGATGGAGCGCCTCGCCGCCGAGACCTATGACGCGCAGGTGGCCAAAGCCGCCACGCATTACCGCGCCCGCCGCGACGCCATGCTGGCAGCGCTTCAAGCGCACATGCCCGCAGGCGTTTCGTGGACGAAACCCGAAGGCGGCCTCTTCATCTGGGTGACACTGCCCGAGCACATGGACGGCGCCGAACTGCTGCGCCGCTCGATTGCGCAAGCAAAAGTGGCGTTCGTGCCCGGCGGCGCCTTCTTCACCGACGGAACGGGCCGTAACACCATTCGCCTGAGCTATTCGCTCCCCACCGAAACCCAGATCGCCGACGGCATCGCCCGCCTCGGCAAGCTCATCGCGTCGGCCTGCTGAAGCCACGCCTCGCGGCGCGAACGGCACGTCGTCGCCTGCCGACGGCACGCTTTGACCCGAGGCGGACCTGGGCGTGCCGCACTTCAAAAAATGTGACGATCCGGCAACGCCAACCGCTGCAAACCAGACGGATGGCAACTGCGGGCGTTGCATTTTGCAGCGATCAGGCAATCTATTTGGAGAAAGACATCGATCTCATTGGTATCGCATGGAAATCCGACGACGTATTCTATTGCTCGCAGCGCATACGGTTCTTGCAGTGTCGAGCGTTTGCGGCACAGCCTCTGCGCAGCAGAATGATAGGATGCTGCTTTATGCCCAGGGCGGGTTGAAGGTGCGCGCGCATCTGCAGGCCGGCGTCTATCTCGGCGCCGAAAGAAACCTGTTCTGGGATCTGGCTTCAACGTTTGCGCAACAAGCAAACTATGATCCCGACAAGACCTGGTTTGAGGGCTACGTCACGCCGGGACTGAGTTTTGAACGGGCCTTCTCGCCGCAAGAAGTCTTTTACGGAAAGGCATCCACGGTCCTCTCCGGGACCGCCCGCATCGATCCTTACGACTACGGTGACACGGGCCGACTCACGCTCGAGGAGGCCTACCTTGGTTACCGCGTTGGCGCATCCGACAGCGTGATGCTCGATATCTCCGGCGGTGCGCGCGAGCTGGTACTTGGCACAGGCATGCTTTTCAGCAGTGGCGGATCGAGTGGCTTCGAACGCGGCGCACTGAAGTTTGGTCCGCGCAAAGCCTGGGAGCGGGCCGCAATCGCTCGCGTGGCTGCGGGCGGATGGACCAGCACGAGCTTCTATCTCGATCCCAACGAGACTGAAACCAACGACGCCAAGACGACGTTGGCCGGAAGCGACCTCAGATACGACAGCGACAAGGGTGGATTCGCAGGTCTGACATTCGCGCATATTCTCAATTCAGAGGCGCCATACCCTCAGGCGGCGCCCGGCGGGGTGGGTCCACCTGGTATCATTCCCAACGGCCGCGAAGGCCTCAACACCCTGAGCGGCTATGCACGTACCGACCGGTTCACAGGGGCTCTGGAAGGCTGGTTCGTTGCCGTTGACGGTGCTTACGAATGGAAAGACGAGATCGACCTGCGCGCCTGGGGCGGGCGTGCGCAGATCGGTTACCGCTTCGAGAGGCATCCTTGGGTGCCGTCGATTACCTATTCCTACCAGACGTTCTCGGGCGATGACCCCGATACAGCAGCGCTCGAGCGGTTCGATCCGCTGTTCTATGATGGAAAGCCGGCGGGCTGGGCGACGGGCTCGAAGTCGGCGATGACTTTCATCAACTCGAATGTCAACTCGCATCAGATCGCGTTGAGTATCAGCCCCACGAAACAAGACACATTCATTCTCCGCTACGCGCACATCAGGGCCAACGAACTCAGAAGCCCAATCCAGTTCGGACAGT
>CAZDNY010000651.1:0-1835 GCA_964506885.1 uncultured Hyphomicrobiaceae bacterium
TTCTTCATTGATGCGATCGAGAGTGGTGGGCGCATCGTGTTGCGGCACCGGGCCGACGACGAGCCGGGTGTACACCTGACGCTCGATAGCGTTGTGGAGACGGACAAAGACACCGCGCTGGTGACCTACACACGCGGGCAGGAGACGGAGTTGCCGGCGGCGGCGAAGATCATCTACATCGGCGCAAGCGATGACTACCGGCAGGCAGTGGCGGAGTCACGGCGGCTGGCAGGCGCGAGCGGTCGCATAGCGCAGGCGGAACTGCCGATCGTGCTCGACGATGCGCAAGCGTTGCGGGTGGCAGATTCTTGGCTTCACGAATCCTGGGTTGCGCGTGAGCGCCTAAGCGTTGCTGTGCCGCCGAGCCTGATCGCGCTGGAGCCAGGCGATATTTTCACGCTCGAAGCGGAGAACGGAGAGCGCTTGTTCCGCGTCACGGAAGTCGGCGAGCGTGGCGTGCGCGAGATAGAAGCGCGTGCTATCGATCCGGGTGTTTATGATGCGGGTGCCGGGGTGGCGCGGCCTGCACGCGGCAGCGAAGACGTGCTTGCAGGGCCACCGCTCATATATTTTCTCGATCTCCCCGTGCTGCGCGGCGACGAGCCGCCCGAGGCCGGCTACGTCATTGCGCGGCAATCCCCCTGGCCGGGCGCGGTGGCGGTCTATCGATCCCCCGAGGAGTCGGGCTTCACGTTGCAGGCGCTGGTGGAGGCGCCGGCGACGGTTGGGGTGACGCAGAGCGAACTATTGCCTGGACCGGAAGCGCGGTTCGATCGCGCCACGCGGCTGCGCGTTGCGATCGAGGGCGATGCACTTTCCTCGGTCACTACGGTTCAACTGCTGGGTGGGCAGAATGCGGCGGCGGTGCGCAACAGTGCGGGGCAATGGGAAGTGCTGCAGTTTGAGCGTGCGTTGCTGGTTGCGCCGGGCATCTATGAACTATCTGATCTGTTGCGCGGGCAGGCGGGCACGGAAGGGGCGATGCATGTTCCGACACCGGCCGGAGCGCCGTTCGTGTTGCTTGATTCGGCGCTGACCATGCTGCCGACGACGCTTGCGGACATCGGGCTTGCATACTGGTGGCGCTGCGGACCGGCGCAGCGCGACATCGGCGATCCGACCTACGTGAGTAGCACGCATGCGTTTTCCGGAGTCGGGTTGAGGCCTTATGCGCCGGTGCATGTGCGAGGGGTACGCAATGTGCAGGGCGCAGGGGACATTTTGATTTCGTGGATGCGGCGGACGCGTGTTGGGGGTGACAGCTGGGAGGTGGTGGACGTTCCGCTGAGCGAAAGTAGCGAGGCTTATGACGTCGAGATCCTGGATGGGGCGACAGTGAAGCGGGTGCTCAGCACTGGTACGCCGAGCGTTGTCTACAGTGCGGCCGATCAGATCGCCGACTTTGGCGCCGTACAGCCGAGCTGTGCGGTCAGGATCTATCAGTTGAGCGCAACTTATGGACGCGGGATGGCCCGGGAGGCCGTCATCTGACGTCGGCACTCAAGAAGCAACGGTCAGGAAGATGCGAATGAGAGAACCCGACTGGCTCGACTGGGCCTGGCGCGAGTTTGGCGTGCGTGAAGTCTCGGGCAAGGGCGACAATCCGCGCATCGTCGAGATGTTCAAGGCTGTGGGGCATGCGGCGATCAAGGATGACGAGGTCGCATGGTGCGCGGCATTCGTCGGGGCATGCCTGGAGCGCAGCAAGCGGGCCAGTACGCGGTCGTTGCGGGCACGCTCCTATCTCGAATGGGGGCATCCTGCAGGACGCGCGCGTCATGGTGCGAGCGCGGTGCTCAGCAGAGGCTCGAATCCTGCACTTGGGCATGTCGGCT
>CAZDNY010000652.1:0-1833 GCA_964506885.1 uncultured Hyphomicrobiaceae bacterium
ACCCTGCCCAAGCGCGCCGAGCCGACCCAGGTGGAGGTGGAGCGCGAAGATGAGCGCCAGCGGCTCTACCGGCTGCTGGAGGTGTCAGCGAAATACTTCCAGACGATGCTGAAGCGGCCGGAGGGGCAGCAGGCACGCCGATACCTCGACAAGCGCGGACTGGCCGGCGAGACGATCGAGGGCTTCGGGCTGGGCTTTGCGCCCAATTCACGCAATGCCTTGAAGGAGCATCTGGCGGCGCAGGGCTTTTCCGCGTCCGACATGGCGCGTTCGGGCAGGCTCATCGCAGTCGATGACATCGCCGTTCCCTGCGACCGCTTCCGCAATCGCGTGATGTTTCCAATCACCGATTTGAAGGGTCGGGTGATCGCGTTCGGCGGGCGGGCGCTCGATCCGGATGCACCGGCAAAATATCTCAATTCCCCTGAGACGCCGCTGTTTCACAAGGGCCACATCCTGTTCAATGCCGCGCGCGCACGTCCCCTCGCCTTCGAGCGCGAGCGGATCATCGCGGTGGAAGGCTACATGGACGTGGTGGCACTCGCCGAAGCCGGTTTCGGCGAAGCGGTGGCACCGCTCGGCACGGCGCTGACGGAGGATCAAATCAGGCTGATGTGGCGGCTCGTGCCCGAACCCATCTTGTGCTTCGACGGTGATAGTGCCGGCCGCAAAGCCGCGTTCAGGGCCATTGATACCGTGTTGCCGCATCTCAAGCCCGGCCAATCGGTCGCGTTCGCCTTCCTGCCCGACGGGCTCGATCCCGACGACCTCATCCGCCAGCAAGGGCCGGGCGCCATGGAAGCGGTCTTGAAGCGTGCGCGGCCTCTCGCCGACGTGTTGTTCGAGCGGGAATGGGCAGCGGGTGAGTGGTCGACGCCGGAGCGCCGGGCGCGTCTGGAACAGCAGCTTCGGACCTTGGTCGGGCAGATCGCAGATCAGGGCGTGCGGGGGCACTATGAGCGCGACATGCGCCAAAGGCTGTTCGAGGCCTGGGGCAATGGTGCGCGCGGACAACGACCGGGGCAACGGGGGAGCGCGAGTGCGGGCGGACGTGCCGCCGGCGGCGCCAAATGGACGGCACGGACGGGCGGCTTCGCGGGCGGCGGCCGGAGCAGCACACGGGGCGAGGGATCAACCTCTTTTTCCAGTGGGAACAATGCGTTGCATATGCGGCCGAGCGATGCGCTGCGGTCCAGCGCGATGGTTGCCGGCGAAGCAGCGGCGCCGTCCTATCGCGAGGCGCTGTTGCTTCTCACCTTGATCAATCATCCCTGGCTGATCGAGGACGAGGCGGAGGACCTCAACCGTATGACGTTGACCTCCGAGCCGCTTCAACGCCTCAGAAATGCGCTTTTGTCGGCTCTGGCCCTCGACATTACACTTGACAGGGCTGAATTGCGCTCCCAATTGGACGTTTTGGGCGTCGGCCGGATCGTTGAGCTGGTCGAACGCACCATAACACATCGCAGTGACAAGTTCGCAGATCCAGACGCCGATAGGGCCGAGGTGGAAGCTGGCTGGCGCCACGCCCTCGCTATGCACGAAAGGCACGTCGATCTGCGCCAATCGCTCGCAGCCGCGGAGCGTGAATGGCAACAGGACGGCAATGAGACAGCGCTGGCCCGTATTTGCGAGATTCAGCGGCAGATTGCCCGCGTCAACAGCCTCGGGGGGATCGATGGCAACAGCGACGACGTGTGAGAGCACCGCAAATGAAATGTTGCGGCGCTCGGCGGCGTGCTCGTGCCCGCATGCCGGCAATCTGGTGGAAACAGCCTTCCAACACTTCGACAGGCCCTGACGACGGCGACGCATAGGGCTCGACCCACGTCC
>CAZDNY010000653.1:0-1830 GCA_964506885.1 uncultured Hyphomicrobiaceae bacterium
GACGCGCGGTGTCAGGTCGTAGGCGGGGGCGTCGGGATCCCATTTGGTCGCGAAGTCGACGATTGCCAGGTGGCCGGCTGGCAGGGCGGAAAAGTCAATCTCGGCTATCGGCAGCACGACCGGGCCGCTTGCAGTCTGGAGGACCGAAACATTGAATTCGCGACCATCGACGTAGGCCTCGGCGAAGAAGCGGCCACCAAACTCGGCTGCGCGGCATGCCATCTCCCGTTTTGCCTCGGTCCCCATGACGATGGAGCCCTGATCCATGCCAAGCGATCCGTGTTCCTCGACGGACTTGATGATGAGCGTTGCGTCGGGAGGGATGTCATCGGCCGCGGACCAATAGGCCGGGGTCGGGAGACCTTCGTTCGCGAAGCGGACCTTGCTATCGAGCTTGGAGTTGGATGCTTGGAAGGCGCTGGCCGTGGCGCCGGTGTAGGTCAAACCCAATTGTTCGAGACGCTCCATTGCGCGCAGGGCTTCCGCCGCCTCGCCACCCAGCGCCTCGACGAGATTGAAGACGAGCGCCGGGCGGCGGCGCGCCAGGGCGTCCAGAGCGCCCAGGTCCGGCGACACCCATATGATGTCGCTCAGATGTCCCGTGCGCCGCAGGCTCGCTGAAACGCTATGCGCCGTGGCGATCGTGTCAGCCTCGTCGGGACGCTCAAGGGCAGCCCCATGTACGACAGGAATATAGAGCTGTTGCATCGCCGCTCATGCGACCTCGCGGACTTTGGCCGCGCCCGTCCCGGCCTTTTCGGCAAGGGCGTAGCGTTCAGCAGCAGACGCAATGATTCCGGCAAGCAGCGGGTCGTAACCGAGGCCTGCCAGATCGGCGATGATCGGCAGGTCGGAATGGGTCGGATGCAGGCCGGCAATCGGATTGGCTTCCAGGAAGTGCGGCACACCGGAGGCGTCGGAGCGGAAGTCGAGACGCGCGCCGTCACGGCACTCGAGTGCGTGATATGCCGCAAGTGCCGCTTGGGCTGTGGCCTTCGCTTCGGCGTCAGTTGCCAGCTCGTAGACCACCATCGTCTCGCACAACTCCTTGTTCTCGTAGGAGTAGACGGGGTCGGCGGCGTCCGCGCGCACGATGATCTCGGCAACGCCGATCACCTTTGCCTCAGCCCCCGAGCCGACGATACCGACGGTGAACTCGCGGCCGGGCAGGAAGGTCTCGGCGATGGCCGGCTGCTTGAACGTTTCGATGATGTGGCGTGCCGCCAAGCGCAACTCCCTCGCGTTCGTGACACGGGAGGCCTTCTCGCAACCCTTGCCAGTGCCTTCCGCGATGGGCTTGACGAACAGCGGGAACGGCAGGTCGACGGCGTCGACATCGGCAACCGAGCGCAGCACCGCGAAAGGTGCAGTAGCGATGCCTTGATCGCGCACGATGCGCTTGGCGATGGCCTTGTCGAGCATGTCGGCCTCGCGGACCATGTCGCAGGAGTAGCGCAGCGCCATGCCGAACGAGGCGAGCGTGGCGATCGGGTTCGCGAGCCCCTTGCCGGCAATGTCGGGCGCCGAGCCGTGCACGGGCTCGTACAGGCCGCGGCCGGACGAACCGAGGGATGCCGACGGCAACATCCCCAGGCTGCCGGTGAGCATGGCGGCAACATCGGACAGGATGTCGCCGAACATGTTGCCGGTGACGATCACGTCGAACTGTTTGGGTGCCCGCACCAGCTGCATGCCGGCATTGTCGACGTACATGTGGCTGAGCTCCACGTCCGGGTAGTCGGCAGCTACGGTGGTCACCACCTCCCGCCACAGCTGGGTCACCTCCAGCACGTTGGCCTTGTCGACCGAGCACAGGCGCCGGTTACGCTT
>CAZDNY010000654.1:0-1819 GCA_964506885.1 uncultured Hyphomicrobiaceae bacterium
CGTGGCGTCCTCCGTCACGATGGTCCGGGTGTGCAGGATGGTCTCCAGCCCGCCCCGGCCCCGCACGAGCCCCCCCTCGGCCAGCATCTGCGTGATGAGCTGGACCCGCCCGCCGCGCGGCGTGAACTTCAATGCGTTGGTGAGCAGGTTGAGGACGATCTGACGCAGCGATGTCGCGTCGGCCACCACCAGCGGCAGGCGATCGGCCAGAGCGCTGGAGAGGTCCAGCCCAGCTTCCTTTGCCATCCTCTCCAGGCCCGACACCAGGCCGGAGGCAAGCGCATTGACGTCGACGTTGGTGAACGAGAACTCGCTTTGGCCGGGTTCCATCTGGCGCTGGCCGAGCAGGCGCTCGATGACCGCCAGTGCGTGGCGTGCACTTTCATGGATATCCTGGGCATAGCGCAGATAGCGCGCTTCACCGATTGGCCCGAGCCGCTGGTCTTTCATGATCTCGGCCGCCGAAGCGATTGCGCTGATCGGTGTCTTCAGCTCATGCGCCATGCGCCGAATGAGCGCTCGCCGTGCCGCACCGCCTCTGCTGGGATCGCTGGATGGTGCGTCCGGGTCGACTGCATTCTTGGTACGGTCCTCATCGATCGCGGGGCCCGGCTTGAGCGATTGAGCGTTCGGTCCTGTGTCCGCAGATGGGGAATGCGCGTGCGCCTCGGCCCGCGCGGGGGCTGCCAATTCGCCCTGCGGGCTCCCGGATCGGCGCACGTCGCGCGCTGAACTGTGCGTCGCTGCCGGCATCGACGTCGGCGCCCTCGTGGCATCGGCGGTGCGCTGCGGCGGCACGCGCTCCCGCGCCGAGGTGTCAGCTGCTGTGTGCGGGGCGCCTTGAAACGCAGGGTCCAACGCGGGGGCAGCGCCGTTGCCGTACACGGGGCGTTTAGCTGTCGATGGCGGGCTGGCGGACGGTGCTTCGGGCGGCTTGCGCCGTCCCGCCAGGATTTGGCGGGCGATCGCCTTCAACGTTTCTGCATCGCCGCGCGGTCCGGAGCTGGCAGCGGTATCAGCGCCTGCACCGGGCAAGCCCGCAGAGACCGGTGGCGATTGCCCCGCGGGGGGGCGCTTTGCAGGTTCCGCTGGTGATGGTGCGGTCCTGTCGGCTCTCGGCGCAGGCGCAGATGCAGTCCTGGCGCGCTTGGCCGTCTCCTCACGAATGCCCAAAGGCTCCTGGATCTCGGCCGCATGTGACGGTCTCACCCGTGGTGGAGGTGGCGGGATCGAGTCGGACGGCACAGCCCCGGTCGTGGCGCCTGTCTGGCGCGGGGGGACGTCAGGGATTTGCGTATCGTCTGAGTGAGCGGCCTCTGCAGTCGTCTCGTTGCGCGATTGCTCGTCGGGTTGCGATGTCGCAGGTGCGATGGCCGGCGCATCGCTTTCAGCATTCGCGTTGCTCGCCGCTGCGGCCCGCTCGGCTGGAGCTGTCGCGCGCACCGGCTCTTGCGCGGTCGCAATCTCGACGAGCGCGAGCGCACGCCCATCCGTGCCGGTGCGGACCCAGACGTGGCAGGGCAGTCGCGCGATGCCTGCGGCGGTCCAGAACACCAGGGACAGGGACGTTACACAGCCGCCGTCGCCCTTCTGCACCGTGCGCCTCAAATCCATGATCGCCGGCATGGCGCTGTCGAGAGGGATGACGCCGGGCGGGGCGCGCTCCAGGCCAAGAAGGCTGAAAGCGGCCGCGTTCGCTGCCACCAGCGTCGCCTCCCCTGGTGCGATCACGAGCGCGGGGCCTCGTGCGCGATCGAGCCACGCGCCGACCTCTTCGGTCAGCGGTGGCGCAACCGGGCCGGGAACCTCTCCGCGTTCG
>CAZDNY010000655.1:0-1814 GCA_964506885.1 uncultured Hyphomicrobiaceae bacterium
GTGCCGGGGATGACCCTGGCAACGTCCTCGACGATGGCTGCGACCTCGTGGGGCAGCGTGCCGCCGTTGGTGTCGCACAAGACCACCCAACGCGCGCCAGCGTCGTAGGCGGTGCGCGCCACCTCGAGGGCGTACTCGCGGTTGCCCTTGTAACCGTCGAAGAAGTGCTCGCAATCGAGCATCGCCTCGCGGCCCGAAGCCACGACGGCCTCGATCGACTGGCGCAAGGAGGCGAGGTTTTCCTCGTTGGAAATGCCCAGCGCGACGCGCACGTGGTAGTCCCACGACTTGGCGACAAGGCAGATGGCTCTTGCCTGCGATTGCAGCAGCGCCTGGAAACCCGGATCGTTGGCGACGGATCGGCCGGCGCGCTTGGTCATGCCGAAGGCGGTGAAGACGGCGGACTTCAGGTCCGGGGCTGCGGCGAAGAAGGCCGTGTCGGTGTCATTGGCGCCGGGATAGCCGCCTTCGACGTAGTCGACGCCCAGTTCATCGAGCACGCGGGCGATGCGGCGCTTGTCCTCGACGGAGAAATCGACTCCCGTCGTCTGGGCGCCGTCCCTCAGCGTCGTGTCGAACAGATAGAGGCGTTCTTTCATCTCAGTGGCTCCCGGCCGCCGCATCGGGCTTGGCGAGTGGCTTCAACATCGTGGTGTTGGAGACCCAGATGTTGTCGATCGGAATGGTGTTGCGGCGCACGTCGGCATAGCCGCGGCGCGCGAAGAACTCGTGGGCGGTATCGCTGGCGTCGACGGACAGGCTTTCGGCACCGCGGGCCTTGGCGAGCCTTTCCATGGCTTCGACGAGGGCCGAGCCCACGCCCTGCCCGACGGCATAGGGATGGACATAGAGCATGTCGATCTCCTTGTTGCCTTTGAGGCTTGCGAAACCGAGGATCTCGCCGTCTTGCTCGACGAGGATAGTGAGGTTGGCGCCGAGCCGCTTGGCGAAGGCTTCGGCGTCGGCGGCGCGCGTGATCCAGGCGAGGCGCTGGTCCTCGTCGTACTCGTCCTGTGTCAGTTCCTCGATCGACTGGGCGAAAAGGTCCTGCAGGCGCGGCGTATCGGCGATCAGGAAGGGACGCATGGGAAGGGCGGCAGCGGCGCGGCTCATCGCTTCACCTCCCGCATTGAATTGTGAACCGTGCGCCTTGCTCCATCGTCATCCCGGCGAAGGCCGGGACCCAGACACGCCGCAACGGGTGTGCGAATGGCGCTCTGCAATACGCACGCAGCCGACCGCATCCCAAGAACACCAGCGTCTTGAATATCGATATGTGTCCGGGTTCCCGCCTGCGCGGGAATGACGGTTGTGGGTGGGGCAAGCTTCATCGCTTCACCTCCCAGGTCGTTTCGATCTCGCCGGTCTGAGGGTTCTTGCTGTCTTTCAGTTGTATGCCCTGGGCGGCGAGTTCGTCGCGGATGCGGTCACTCTCGGCCCAGTTCTTGGCCTTGCGCGCTTCGAGGCGGGCGGTGATGAGGGAATCGATGCGCTTTTTCTCTGCCTCGTCGAAAGACATGCCGACGTAGCCAGGATTACGCTCTTCTACGGTCTCGTGTTCGTAGATCCCCATGCACTGCACGGTTGCCTTCAGAGATGCGCGCGCATCAGTGTTGCGCGCGGCTGATTTCATAAGGCCGTGCAGGATGGATATGGCGCTAGGCGTGTTGAGATCGTCACTAAGCGCGGCGATAACCTCGTCGTTTGGCGCTTCGCCAGTGGGTGCGCCATGCAGCAACTTGGAAAGATCCCAAAGCATATTGCGCGCCTGGACAAGCCGGTCGACGGTCCAATCGATCGGCTGGCGATAGTGT
>CAZDNY010000656.1:0-1789 GCA_964506885.1 uncultured Hyphomicrobiaceae bacterium
CCTTCACGCTCTCGTCGCGGTCGACCAGTTCGATGACAGCGCGGGGGGCACTATCACCATAGCGGAAGCCGGCCTTCAGCACGCGGGTGTAGCCGCCGTTGCGGTCCTTGTAGCGCGGGCCCAGCACGTCGAAGAGCTTCTTGGTCATCTCCTCGTCGCGCATGCGCGAGGCGGCAAGGCGGCGCGAGTTCAGGTCACCGCGCTTGGCGAGCGTGATGTACTTGTCCATGACTCGCTTCAAGTCCTTGGCCTTGGGCAGCGTGGTTACGATCTGCTCGTGCTTGATGAGAGCCGCGACCATGTTGGAGAACATCGCCTGACGGTGGCCGCTGTCGCGCGAGAAGCGGCGGCCGAGTTTCTTGTGTCGCATCGTGTTTTACCCTTGCGTTGTAAGTAGCGCCGGACACCTGTCCGGCTCTGCCCGTGGGAGTTTCTGCGGCCTCACCTTGGCGGGCGGAAAGCCCCTCACCGGACAACCCGGTGAGAGGAATTGGCTTAGAACTGATCCTCGAAGCGCTTGGCCAGTTCCTCGATATTGTCGGGCGGCCAGTTGGGCACTTCCATGCCCAGGTGCAGCCCCATGGAGGCCAGCACTTCCTTGATCTCGTTGAGCGACTTGCGGCCGAAGTTCGGCGTGCGCAACATCTCGGCTTCGGTCTTCTGAATGAGGTCGCCGATGTAGACGATGTTGTCGTTCTTCAGGCAGTTGGCCGAACGCACCGACAGCTCCAGTTCGTCGACCTTCTTCAGAAGCGCGGCGTTGAAGGCCAGTTCGGGGTGCGAGGTCTCCTCGACCTGCTTCTTGGGCTCTTCGAAGTTGATGAAGACGGAGAGCTGGTCCTGAAGGATGCGGGCGGCCAGCGCCACGGCATCTTCCGGCGAGATCGAACCGTCGGTTTCGACGTTGAGCGTCAGCTTGTCATAGTCGAGGATCTGGCCCTCGCGCGTGTTCTCGACCTTGTAGGAGACCTTCTTGACCGGCGAGTAGAGGCTGTCGACCGGGATGAGGCCGATGGGCGCGTCCTCTGGCCGGTTGCGATCGGCCTGGACATAGCCCTTGCCGACATCAGCGGTGAACTCCATGCGCACCGAGGCGCCCTGGTCGAGGTGGCAGATGATGTGATCGGGATTGAGAATCTCGACTTCCGAGGAGGTCTCGATGTCACCGGCGCGGGCGGGGCCGGGGCCGTCCTTCTTGAGGACCATGCGCTTCATGCCTTCGGAATGAATGCGCAGTGCCACTTCCTTGATGTTGAGGACCACGTCGGTGACGTCCTCACGCACGCCGGGGATGGAGGAAAACTCGTGCAGCACGCCATCGATCTGGACGGTCTTGATGGCGGCGCCCTGGAGCGAAGACAGCAGCACACGGCGCAGGGCGTTGCCGAGCGTCAGGCCGAAGCCGCGCTCGAGCGGCTCGGCGACGAGCGTTGCCGAACGCGAGCGGTCGCGCCCGCTGACGACCTCGAGCTTGTTGGGCTTGATGAGATCCTGCCAGTTCTTTTGCAGCAAAGTGACCACGGGGAGACCTCTTTTTTTCGGGCGCAGGCGGCGGCGGGGGCGGGCCGGGGCTTGCGCGATATTCATTCGTGCGGCGGGCGCGCGTGGGCGATCACGTAGATCGATGCGCGCATGGTGAAAGCCCGGCGGCGGGCCGGGCCGTCACATGAAAATCAGACGCGACGACGCTTGCGCGGGCGGCAGCCGTTGTGCGGGATCGGCGTGACGTCGCGGGTGGAGGTGGTCTGGAAGCCGAGGGCCTGCAGCGCGCGGAGTGCCGATTCGCGAC
>CAZDNY010000657.1:0-1786 GCA_964506885.1 uncultured Hyphomicrobiaceae bacterium
TGCGGAACTTGACGTGGGGTATGGCAATGCCGCGGCCGAAGCCGGTCGAGCCGAGGCGCTCGCGCTGCAGGAGCGCGTCGAAGATCTCGCGCTGATCGATGCTGCTGATGTCCGAGGCCCGCTGGGCGAGCTCTTGGAGGGCCTGTTTCTTGCTCTTCGCCTTGAGCGAGGCAATGACCCCTTCCGGCGCCAGGAGATCACCAAGATCCATTGTTTGCATCCCACCTTGAAAAGGTACGGCCAGGAGACAGACCTGCCAGGCAAGGTCTGCCGCGCATCTCACGAGAACCTGTTGGCACTTGCCCTCTATTTCACCAGGGCCCCGGTTCGATCCTCGTAAATCCCACGCAATTCTAATGACGGGGATTGAGTGGCGGCTCTGTGTCGATACCCAGATTCCGGCGTTTGCCGGACGGTCCGACCTCGTTTGGTGCGCCACCGGTTCGAAGCACCCCGTCTGTGCGTCCGAATTCGACGGATGTAAACTCAAGAAACATGCCAAACTTGCGGCAATTTGTCAGGCCTTTTTGCTCCGACTACTCGCCGGCACCAACGGCCATTTCAGCAACCTGGGCCGCCGGATCGATCCAACCAATGTTTCCGTCGCGGCGTCTATACACCACATTTAGGCCGCCGTGTGCAGCATTTCTAAAGACTAGGAACTGGTTTTCCGACAGATCGAGCTGCATGACCGCTGCGCTGACCGTCAACTCCCGGATTCCGCGCTCTGCCTCAGCGATGATCATGGGGTGTTCCGCTATCGTTTCCGTTTCTTCCTCTTCTTCGGAAACACGAACCGTGTAATCGCGGGCGGGCTGCTCGACGCCGAGAATGTCGTGATCGCGACCATTGTGATGATTTTTCAGGCGGCGCTTGTAGCGGCGAATGCGTTTTTCCAGGCGCTCGATAGCGGCATCGGCGCTGCCATAGGCATCGGCGCCCTCGCCGTGGGCCTCGACCTGCAAACCGGTGCGCAGTCGGATCGAGCAGTTGGTACGGAAGCCGGTCTTGTCTTTTTCGAGCCTCACATGCCCTGAGATTTCAGGGCCGATATACTTCTCCAGTACTGTGGAAATCTTGTCGAGGATGTAGGTCTTGTAGGCTTCGCCTGCGTCAACATTCTTACCGGTGACTTGAATTGTCATATTTCGACCTGCTCGTGTGATTTCAGGTGTTGGATTGCGCGGTTCGAACACTGATCAAGTCAGTGATTCCAGGCCCCTTCATGGAACGAATGTCAGGTGTGATCCACCCCATTTCCCTTCATTTTGGACTATTTACCGGCGGCTGTTCCGCGCCCTTCGCGCCTGTGGTCCGGCGGTATCGATATCCTCGAGCGCTTGGTGTGGCGCGCATCAGTGCGCCTGTGACAGAACGGTAAATCGGTGCTTGCCTCACTGTCAAATGAACCGCCGATGCATTGTCCGTTGCTGCGAAGAATGACTTTAATCAGGGTGCGGCACAATTGCCTGCCGACGTTGTGGCGCGGTGTCAGACCCGGCCGAGGCGCTCGTGCATTTCCTTTTCGCGGCGGCGCTGCACCGAGGAGGGAATGCGCATCGCCTCGCGATACTTGGCCACGGTGCGCCGGGCGATATCGATACCGTCGCACCGCAGGCGCTCGACGATCTTGTCGTCGGAAAGGATCGAGCGTGAGGTTTCGGCATCGATCAGCTGCTTGATGCGGAAACGGACCGCTTCGGACGAATGTGCCTCACCGTCGTCGGCGTTGGCGATCGCGGAGGTGAAGAAATACTTCAGTTCGAAGATGCCGCGCGGGGTCGCC
>CAZDNY010000658.1:0-1786 GCA_964506885.1 uncultured Hyphomicrobiaceae bacterium
CGGGGATGGGTCAATTACTGCTTCGCGCAAACCCCTTCTTCTCATTTTTCAAGATACAAACGCGCTGCGCGCGTCGAAAGCAAAGTCCACTTGACTACTTGTCGGTCCGCAGTAGCTCGACGCGACGGTTGAGCGCCCGCCCCTGCAAAGTCGCGTTGTCACCCTTCGGCTTGGTCGCTCCGAAGCCGCCGGTCATCAACCGATCGGCCTCGATGCCTTCGTTAACGATCGCCTTGGCAACCGAAGCGGCGCGCTGAGCTGATAGCTTCAAGTTATAGTCCGGCTTGCCGATCGAATCGGTATGGCCATTGATCTGAAGGGTCCAATTGGGATTGTTCTTCAGTGTCAGCGCAATGTCCTTGATGAGTGCCTTGGCACTCGGTCGCAGCGTCGCCTTGTCGAAATCGAAATGGATGCCGTAGAGGTCGTACTTGCGCACCGTTGCGAGCGACTGTTCCATCGCCGACTTCATGGAGGCACCCGCCGTCACCCTGACAATTCGTTCGACGCGCGGCTCCTTCTCCCAGCTGAACTTTATGGTGCTCTGGATCAACATCGGATTGTCTTTGACGTCTGCGAAATAGAATTCGCCTGCGCCGGTCTTCTTGCCGGTGCCGAACGTGCCGGTTGCCTGGATAACGCTGACATCCTGAAGCTGATTTTCGATGATGAGGGGAATCTTGATCCCCTTCTGCTTCAATGTGAGTTCTCCATCGAGAGCCGACATCTTCTCGTCATAGACGATCCGCAGTTGCGTGCGGCCCGTGTTCCTCAGCTCCAGCAGCGCCGCACTGGAGATACCGAGCGATGTCGAGCGCGGGATTGCCTGAGGCATCTTTGCGGAGTAGCCCAACACATAGGTCGTGGCGAATTCGCGATCCGCCGCAGAGATATCCCGCCTCACGAAAAGGCCTCGCGTGCTGGCGTAATCAATCTTGAGCCCTTGATCGTTGACAGTGGTGAAGGTCACACGTGCTTCCGCATCCGGCCCGTACCGGTTGGCGAAGGCGTAGTCGAGCTGCGCTCCCACATGTGGCGCCAGTGGACCAGCATATTTTTGGGCGTGAACCACCCGCCCGGCACCTATAACTGACAATGCCAATGCCGCCATCACGGCCGCGCGCATTCCAAGCGCGCTCGCGTTCTTTTCCACTCTGCTGTTCCTCCCAAAAAAAGAGAATGCTATCTCGGCCCTTCGTTTCCTTAATCTCCACGTTCCATCGGCGTTGCGCCTCATTCGGTGAGCCGACTTTCGAGGCCGACTTTTAGGCCTGGCTGCAACAAATGCTCGAGACCCGGAAACTCTGCTCAAACCTGCAACTTTACCGTTTTCGGGTCGAATCGGCATCCTCCGGACACAAGGCGTCCTTAGTGGGTAAAGCGTACGCCATTAGGCAGTATCAGCGTGAGATTGCCTCCTTGCTTCATCATTTCATCTGTCTTCTTCCCGGTGCCCGCCCAGTGTTACAGATCATGGCTTTCATATTGCTTCATGTCGGAACTTAATGCTTATGAACGTGTCCGGCACCAGTGTCATCCATCGTACGCATGCCCGGTACATTGATCGTGTGTTCACCCAACCATTTATTCTCATCCAGCGGTTCGAAACGACCTTTTGCTTCGACGGGGAACCGAATAGGTTGACCGGGCTTCACGGACAAAACTTTGCCTTCATCCACAACGACGGGGCCGTTGACGATTACGTAGGGAATACCGACAGGCGGCAGTGTTGAACAAAAGCGAATCAAGCAGTGGCATGACGGAGCTTCTCGCCTAGACGCTGTCC
>CAZDNY010000659.1:0-1785 GCA_964506885.1 uncultured Hyphomicrobiaceae bacterium
AGGTAGCTCGGGATCGCGGACATCCCCAGGCGGAGGCTGTCGCTGTTGCCGGCTGGTGCAGCTTGCTGCTCCCCATTCCGTTGTGGCCACTTGCGATGGTGTGGGCTTACTATAAGGCCAACGGTCATTCGTCTGCCTAAACTGCCGCCTGCTCGGATCCTGCGATGATTATTTTCCTGACGCTTTGCTACGTCGCCGTCCTATTTCTACTGATTAAATTTCGCGTCCTCCCGGACAATCTGTACGTCAGGTTGTCACCGATCGGGTTCATGCTCCTACTTTTCCTGTTCCTCTTCGTGCCGATGCAATGGGGGGCGCCGGCTGGGCCCGCCGTTGTGGTGCGTAATGCTGTGGCGATTGTGCCCAACGTGCCCGGTCAAGTCGTCGAAGTGAATGTGGAGGCGAATAAACCGGTCGAGAAGGGCGACGTTCTGTTCCGCATCGATCCGACACAATATCAGGCCAAGGTCGACCAACTCACCGCTCAGCTGAAGCTCGCCGAATTGAGAGAGCAGCAGTTTACGCAGCTGGAAGCACGCGACGCTGGCTCCAGGTTTCGGGTGGAAGAAGCACAGGCCAACACTGCCAGTTTGAGGGCGCAACTGACCGACGCGCAATGGCAGCTGGATAGCACGACCGTTCGCGCACCGACCGACGGCTTCGCCACAAACGTCGGCTTGCGTCCCGGTGCACGGGTAGGGGCCGTGCCCCTAGCAGCAACGATGCCCTTCTTTGATACATCCGCGATGACCGTCGGCGTCCAGATCCATCAAATCAATGCGCGTTACATCGAAATAGGGCAGAAAGCAGAGATCGCCTTCAAGCAATTTCCGGGTCAGGTGATGAGCGCAACTGTCGAGTCGATCTTGCCAGCGATCTCTCAGGGACAAGTGAACGTTTCCGGTTCAGCAGTCGGCCCCATTCAGCCATCAGCAGATCCGTTCTATGTCCGCCTGCAGCTGGACGATCCAAAGCTCGCCGAGAAGCTTCATGCCGGGGCTTACGGCCAAGCCGCAATCTACACATCTTCGATGCAGGCGACACACGTGATACGCCGCGTGATGATGCGGATGCAGGCTTGGATGAATTATCTTATCCCCGTCTAGCGGGGTCATCATTGTCGCATGTCTCTAATTGTGCAGGTTTCTCGGACGCCGGTGAACGACGCGTTGGCCACGAGCACGGGCCGGCGTCGGAGAAGCGCCAAGGCACGAAGTCGCGGGAGGTGCGCACCGTCGATGCAGCGGGCTCTATGGGGATTTTGCGTGCGGGAAGTTTGTCACCGTCGATGACTGGTAGCCGGCAAGCGCATCCGCTGGCGGAGCTTGTCGGTGTTTCGGGGGCTTTTCACCTTCCGAGCATTGCGCGGTTGGTGACTTGAGCGACGGTTTTTCGTTCTCAGGGCGAGCGACATCAGCGCCGGTCCCGGACCAGCGTACCAAGAGAGAAGCAATATCCATTCGAACGGTCATGCGCTGTCCGTCCCTGGCGGCGCCCTCGGGCGGTAGGTTGGGTCGCAGCCCTTTGCGAAGATCTCGATGATGCGCATCCGCCCACCGCAGCACGGGCAGGGTTGAGCCAACACGTCGGGATCGTTTGGGTTGTCGGCCTCATTGGGTTCGCTCTGCTCCGGCGGATGAACGCCAAGCAGTTCACGGGCTTTGGCAAGGTTGGCAGACCGGTTGCCGTTGGCGAAGAGGCCGTAGTGGCGGATGCGGTGGAAGCCCTTAGGCAGCACGTGGATGAGGAAGCGGCGGATGAACTCGAACGGTGAGAGCGTCATCG
>CAZDNY010000660.1:0-1784 GCA_964506885.1 uncultured Hyphomicrobiaceae bacterium
GATTCATGTTTGACAATCTGGGTTTTGCTTAACTCGTATTGTTACTTGGCATTGATCCCGCGCTCATTAAAAAAAGTGTGTGCCCCCCCGGCATAGTCATGAATTCAGGAGGACACTGAGTATGCGTTCAATATGCACCACGGCATTGCGCCGTGTCGCGTCAGCAGTTGTGTTGACTATCGTCGGCACGGCAGCAGCAGCAGCGCAAGACAGCAAGCCGAACATCCTCGTCATCTGGGGCGACGACATCGGCGTCTGGAATATCAGTCACACCAATCGCGGCATGATGGGTTACCGGACCCCCAATATCGACCGCATCGCCCAGGAGGGCGTGGGCTTCACCGACTATTACGGACAGCAGAGCTGCACGGCGGGCCGCGCAGCATTCATCAACGGCTCGGTGCCTGTGCGCACGGGCATGACGAAGGTCGGCATGCCAGCCGCCAAGGAAGGCTGGCAGAAGACCGACGTTACGATGGCAACCGTGATGAAGAGCCTGGGCTATGCAACGGGCCAGTTCGGCAAGAACCATCAGGGCGATCGCGACGAGCACCTCCCGACGATGCACGGGTTCGACGAGTTCCTCGGCAATCTCTACCACCTCAATGCCGAGGAGGAGCCCGAAAACCGTGACTATCCAGCCGATCTGAAGCTTGCCAACGGGAAGACGTTCCGCGAGCAGTTCGGCCCACGCGGCGTGCTCAAGTGCAAGGCCGACGGCAAGGGCGGGCAGAGCTGCGAGGACACCGGTCCTCTGACGAAAAAGAGAATGGAGACCGTTGACGACGAAACGCTGGCGGCCGCCAAGGACTTCATCAAGCGCCAGCATGAGGCCGGCAAGCCGTTCTTCACTTGGTGGAACGCGACCCGCATGCATTTCCGCACCCACGTCAAGGCAGAGAATACGGGCATCTCAGGTCCGAGCGGCGATGAATATCATGACGGTATGGTCGAGCACGACCGGCACGTCGGCGAACTGCTCAAACTGCTGGACGATCTCAAGATCGCCGACAATACAATTGTCATGTATTCGACCGATAACGGCGTGCACTTCAATACCTGGCCCGATGCCGGCATTACGCCATTCCACGGCGAGAAGAACTCGAACTGGGAAGGCGCCTATCGCGTACCGGCGTTCGTCCGGTGGCCGGGCAAGTGGCCTGCGGGCACAACGCTGAACGGTATCGTCTCGCATGAAGACTGGTTGCCCACATTTGCTGCAGCAGGCGGCGACACGGAAATCAAAGAGAAGCTGCTCAAAGGCGTAGAGCTCAATGGCCGGACCTATAAGAACCACATCGACGGCTTCAATATGCTCGACTATCTATCGGGCAAAGCGAAAGAGTCGCCGCGCAAGAAGTTCATTTACACCGACGATGGCGGAAATGTCGTGAGCATCCGTGTCGGCGACTGGAAGGCGGTTTATGCCGAGAACCGTGCCGACCGCCTGCAGATCTGGAAGGAGCCCTTCGTCCAGCTGCGCGCGCCGGATCTCTACAATCTGCGGCGGGATCCGTTCGAGAAGGCCAAGATCGGTGCGAACACCTATGAAGACTGGTACATCGACCGCGCTTTTCTGCTCGGTCCGATGCAGGTCGTCGCCAGCCAGTTCCTCCTGACTCTCAAAGAATACCCGCCGAGCCAGGCTCCCGGCGATTGGAGCCTGCGTTCCTTGGAGGAACAGATCAAACGCATGAACGTGGGCGGCAAATGAGCTTGCTGTCGATGGCGGCGGCTCGCCAATTGCGAACCCCGCCGTCGAGGACAATAGGTGCATGGCCCAG
>CAZDNY010000661.1:0-1768 GCA_964506885.1 uncultured Hyphomicrobiaceae bacterium
GCAGAAGTTCGGCGCCCACATCATCGTCGGCATGGGCGAAACAGAGTACGATATCCTAACGCTCGTGCAGCGCCTCGTCGACATGGGTGGGCATTCGCACATGTTCTGCTTCTTCCCCGAGAAGGGTTCGTTGATGGATCATCTGCCCGCGACCCCGCGCGACCAGTGGCGGCGCGTGCAACTGGCGCGCTACCTGATCGACTACCGTGGCGTTCGCGTCGAGCAGATGCGCTTCGACGAGGCCGGTCGCGTGGTCGACTTCGGCCTGCTGTCCGGCGAACTCGACGACATTATCGACAAAGGCACGGCATTCCGCACTTCAGGCTGTCCCGGCAAGGAGGCCGACGACGTCTCGGCCTGCGACCGTCCCTATGGCGACAGCCCGCCGTCGAATGTGGCGAGCTACCCGTTCGCGCCCCAGGCCGTCGACATCCGCAAGATCCGCAACCAGTTGGGCCGGGAAAAGCTCGGCGAGTCCTATGCCGAGGGGGACGATCTCGATCCCGACAACTGGAACGGCGCCCGCTAGATGCACATTGTGTGACCGAGATCGCAAGTTGACGGCAAAACGAGGCGGACGATGAAGCGTGGCATCATTTCATTTCTCTTGGGTGGGATCCTGGGAACGGCCTTCGGCGTCGCCGTCGGCTTCTTTGCTTTCCCGTTCGTGTTTCCCCCGCCTCCCGCAGCCGAAATGCTGAGCGAGAAGGAACGCTCTGCCAAGGTCCTGGCTACGGGGACCTTCATCCATGCCAACCCGTCCGACCCGATCCACTATGGCAAGGGCAGCGTCGAAGTGCGCGAAGGCAGCGTGTTTCTCAAAGAGGACTTCGAGGTCGGTCCGGGGCCCAAGTACCACGTCTACCTGGTGCCCAAAGCGCCTGTGCGCAGCGAGGCCGACGTAACGGGGGAAATGTTCGTGGACCTCGGCCAGTTGCGGGCCTTCAAGGGCAGCCAGCGCTATGCGCTTCCCGCCGGCCTCGACATCAAGGCCTTCGGCAGCGTCGTCATCTGGTGCGAGCATTTCTCCGTGCTGATCTCGCCGGCGGACTTGAAGCACGCAGGTGCGTGAAGATGGCCGTTCCGTTTCGCCTCATCGATACCGGTGTGCGTGAAGGCCGCGCCAACATCGCCTTCGATGCCGCCCTCATCGACCTGCATGGCGCCGGCGCCATTCCCGATACGATCCGCTTCCTGCAGTTCCGCCCGACCGCCCTGGTCGGCCGGCACCAGCTGATCTCGCGCGAACTGATGCTGGATCATTGCCGCGCCAACGGCATAGGGGTTGCCCGCCGGGTGACGGGCGGAGGTGCCATCTATTTCGACGAAGGCATGCTCGGCTGGGAACTGGTGCTCTCACGCAAGCGGTTGCCGATGCCGTCGCTGGCCGATTACACGCGGCGCATTTGTGAAAGCGCGGCCGCCGGGCTCTCCGAAGCCTTCGGCGTCGACGCGCGCTTCCGGCCGCGCAACGACATCGAGGTGGACGGGCGCAAGCTCTCAGGCACTGGCGGGTTCTTCGACGGCGACACGCTGTTCTTCCAGGGCACCGTCCTGATCGACGCCGACCCTGCGCGCGTGATGGCGGCCCTCAATGTCCCCCGCGCCAAAACCGACCGCCACGCCCTGGACCGTCCCGAAAGCCGTATCATCACCCTGAAAAAGCTGCTTCAAGCCGCTCCCGACGTTGGAGAGGTGGAGGCCGCGATTGTCTCGGGCCTCGCACGCGGACTGGACCTCGATGTGCACGCATCTGCGCCCACGCCGG
>CAZDNY010000662.1:0-1766 GCA_964506885.1 uncultured Hyphomicrobiaceae bacterium
TCGTCTACCAGACCGACGAGGCGACCGGCGAGCGCCTGGAGCCGATCGAGGAAGTCATCATCGACGTCGACGAGGAGCACTCCGGCGTCGTCGTGCAGAAACTTTCGGAGCGACGTGCCGACCTGATGGAGATGCGCCCGTCCGGCGGCGGCCGGCAACGGCTCGTCTTCCACGCGCCGACACGCGGCCTGCTGGGCTACCAGAGCGAACTGCTGTCGGATACGCGCGGCACCGCGGTGATGAACCGCCTGTTCCACGCCTACGCGCCCTACAAGGGCGAAATCCAGGGGCGACGCACGGGCGTGCTGATCTCCAACGGTGTCGGCGAGGCGACGGCCTATTCGCTGTTCTACCTGCAGGAGCGCGGGCCGATCATGATCACGCCGCAGACCCGCGTCTACGAGGGCATGATCGTCGGACAGCATACCCGCGACAACGACCTCGTCGTCAACGTGATCGAGAACAAGAAGCTCACCAACGTGCGTGCGGCCGGAAAGGACGAGGCGCTGAGCCTGACGCCGCCGATGCGGCTTTCGCTCGAGCGTGCGCTCTCCTATATCAATGACGACGAGCTGGTCGAGATCACGCCGGAGTCGATCCGCCTGCGCAAGCGCTGGCTCGACCCCAACGAGCGCAAGAAGCAGGAGCGCAAGCGCGAGGCCTCAGCGGCCTGACGCCTCAGCAAAGATGCAACCAAGAAACCGGCCCGTCCCGAATGATCGGGGCGGGCTTTTTTGCGCGCGTCTGCCGTATCCAGATGCCGGCCATGCCGCCTCATGGTGAATAGCATCTTAATGGCCTGCCTGATCGGCCGCCCCGGCATAAACCAAGCCCAATCATTGACGTTTCGCTAACCGTGTTTGGAAAGCTTCCGTTCACCAGTTTGTCGTCAATTCGAGGGTAATCTTTCTCAAAAATTGAGGACCAACCATGTCCCACGCGATCAGTTCTCATAACGACATCCTGGTGGTGCAGGCTCAGGGCGCACTCGAACACATGAAGCGTCAGTATGGCGGTTGGCACGCGAGTGCGCCGGTGCTGCTGGCTCTCTCTCTCGTGGTGATCGTCGCCAGCATGGTGGCAATCCTGCTCATGCCGGCAGCGCTTGGCATCCTCCTGGTCGGAATGACGATCCTGATGATCGGCGCGGCCGGCCTGGCGTTCTTCAGTCTTTATGCGACCGGCGAGGTTCTCGAGGCGCGGTTCGACCGCTCTCGCGAGGTCGCGGTTCTGCTCTACCGCGGTCCGTTCGCCCATACAGAGTGGGCGATCCCTCTCAACCGGATCACGGGTGCGCGCATGGCGATGCGCTACGACGACAATGGCAACAAGATCGCTACGCCGATGCTGGAACTGAAGAACGGTCGCACGATCGTTCTTCCCGCCTCGACGACCTGGTCGGATATCGAAGCGATCCGCACACTCGTGACGAGCCAGATCGATGTTGCGGCACAAGCGTGGGCCAAGAAAACAAACTCGCGCCCGGAGGCCTATGCCCGGATGCGGCGACCGGGCAGCGCCTGACCGATCGCGGCGCCGGACGCGCTCTAGTAGACATTCGCATCTGCGGCACTCGGATCCGCCGGGCCGCCGGCCTTTGACCGTGCGTCCGGCTTTTGACTCCTCGACTTCATGCTTCCGCCGAGGCTTCCCGGAGGCGGGCGGCGGAACTTTTCTGCCTTCGTTAGATTGTCAACAGGATCTGCGCTGCATCGCGGACCGAATGCGTCTGGACGGCGCGCATGTCATGTTATATCGTTGCCCTC
>CAZDNY010000663.1:0-1763 GCA_964506885.1 uncultured Hyphomicrobiaceae bacterium
GATGGGAAGGACGCCTGTGTCAGCCGTGGGCCGCGGCTGCCTGTTCGATGACGTCGAGGATCTCGTTCAATGGGATCGTGAAGACGCCTGCCTCGCCAGTTTCGTAAGGTTTTCGCCACTGCTGGTAGGCTTCGGCGAAATTGGGGTCTTCGGCGGTGGGCCCGGCGCTCTCGACCAGTTCGGTGACGGCGTCTCGCAAGACCTCGGCGGTGACGGGAGCATGGGGAAGCTGCGTTTGAACCCCGCCCTCGATGAAGGCATTGCGGATATGGATGCCGGTCATGGCGATGCAGCAGATCTGGCCGAGCTGTTCGTCGTTGATCACGTCGAGGACGGCGACGTGTGCGTCTCCGTCCTGGGGCCGCGCAAGCACGCGCCAGACCTGTCCCGGCTCAAATCGGATCACCATGCCTCATGTCCCTTGCTCTGCACGGCCTTTGTTCGGCTAGCCGCTTGATCTGTACGCGCGCACCCTAGCCGGTTCCGCGCGCGAAGGGGAAGGGGCCGCGCCAGGCGGGCCGGGTGATCTGGGGGCGGTGGGGTGGCTTGCGGTACAGTGAAGCGAAACGTTGGTAGCGTCCCGCCAGGATGGCCGATGTCTGTTTGGCAGACGTCTGGTTGCTGGCACATCACGTCGAAACCGAAATAGACCTTCAAATGCATGTTTAAGGTGCGGATGGGTATTTGGGGCCCTAGCGCACGCCGCGCAGCTGTTGCTAGATGATTAGGCAGTTTTGCGTGTCGCGTGCATTCTTTTTGCCTCTCCGCCAATGCAACTGCTGCGGGTGGCTTACGTAAATTCAGCGTTTGTGAAGGGGGAGTGTCATGAAGACCCTCAGGAATATTGCATTCATCGCGGCGTTGGCCGGTATGACGACCGCCGCGTCGGCAGCCGATCTGTTCGGCAGCAGGGACTACAGCATCAAGGATGCGCCGCCACCGCCGGTTCTCACGTGGTCGGGCTTCTACGTGGGTGCGCATGGTGGCTATAGCTGGAGCGACGTCAACTCGGTGCACGCCGCCGACAACTGGTGGACCACAGCTGCGAACCAGAACTTCGCGAGTTCGCTCGATGGCTGGAACCTCGGCGCGCAGCTTGGCTACAACTTCCAGACCGGGCCTTGGGTGTTCGGCGCGGAAGTGAGCTATACGGTGGGCTTCGGCGACGACTCCGCCGCCAGCCCATATTTTCCGGCGCTTGATCGCTACAGTGCCGAGCTTGACGGCATCTTCACGGCTACCGGCCGTCTCGGCTATGACATCGCCAATGGCACGCTCATCTACGTCAAGGGCGGCTACGCGGCGGCGCGGATAGAGGTGTCCAACGACGATTTCGTTTCCGGAAACACCAACCTGTCGGTTGACAAGAGCTGGTACAACGGCTGGACGATCGGCGGCGGTGTCGAGCAGCGGCTGGCCCCCGGGCTCAGCCTGGCACTGGAATACGACATGATCGATCTGGGCAGCGAGCGCGTGTCGATGCGGAACACGGGGCCTAACGTTGGCGCCGCGACGATCATCTCCAACGTGGATCCCGACAACATCCATCAGGTGATGGTGCGGCTCAATCTGCAGCTCGGGCGCTGAGCCCGTTCCAGCAAATTGCTCTTTCAGGTTCACTGACGAAGCCCCCGGGGCGTTGCCCTCGGGGGCTTTCGTTTTGCAGCAGGGGCTGCGGGCGCGGTCTGAATGCGGGCCTTGCGCAAATAAAGTGCGGCGGGGCCGGGACCCGCCGCATGCATGTCACTCGCCCTACAACGGCG
>CAZDNY010000664.1:0-1758 GCA_964506885.1 uncultured Hyphomicrobiaceae bacterium
CCGTCGATGAACGCGCGCGTCGAAGGCGCGGCGACGACGGCCATTACCGCAGCAGCGGCCATCGCAATCGATGCCGCCCGATAGCGCGAATCATAGATCTTGAGTGCGGTTCCGAACGACGACTTGATGCGCCGGTTCATCACGTCCACCGAGTAGATCTCGTCGAGAAGCAGGTGTTGCAGATAACCCAGGAACAGGAAGCCGCCGCCGAGCCAGGCGACACCCTCGTGCCGCCCAAGCACGTAATGCATGGTTGCCGCCGTCAGAGCCGCCCAGAACACACCCGCCAGCAGTGAATGCCAGACCCCGCGATGCACCGACAGCCGATGGAACAATGCATGAAGGCCGTAGCGCACCGCCACCAGCGTGCCCAGCCAAAGGGCCATGAGTTCCACCACCGAGTAATGCTCGGCAAAAGCGAACAGCACGACGAACGACGAAAACACGCCAAGGCCCGCGAACATCAGTTTGCTCGCCCGTGAATCCTTCAGGTCGATATCGGGAAGAACCGACCCCAGAACGCCGGCAAGCGTCACAGCGACCAGATTCTCAGGCGCCACCACGTCCGCCGCCAGCGTCAACGTTGCCAGCACGCCCGCCTGAACCGTCCCCGCACCGATATGCGTGGTGAAATTGGCCATGATCCGCCCTTCCAGCATGCCGCGCCGACTCGACGAAAGCGCCGGCGCTTCCAACTACGAAATAAAACCAAGACGATCTGATTCTCCCGGCCAGAGGGAGCCGATGACGCGCCATTGCCGGTGGAAAAGGCCATCGAATCAGCGCCGATCGGGGCTGGGCCTTGTATCCACGCCCCAGACCAATCGCCCGCTAGGCATCGGCGCCGCCACAGGCTATCGATGTCCCAGACCGTCGCCATCAGCTGCGTTGGTACCCAAGGCTTGGGCACCAACGCGATGTAACCGCGAACTGCGCAACCCTCATCAAACAGTCCGACAGCGCGAGCATGTCCGAACCCAACCCGATCACGCAGCGGACAAACCGGGTCCAGATCCTTGCGATCGGCTCGATCGTCGTCGCGTTCGCGGTCATGGGCATCAAGTATGTCGCCTATCTCAAGACCGGATCCGTGGCGCTCTACTCCGATGCGCTCGAGAGCATCGTCAATGTCGTGACCGCGATTGCAGCGCTGACCGCCATCCGCGTCGGCATGCGCCCGCCCGATACGCGCCACCCCTTCGGACACCACAAGGCGGAATATCTCTCCGCCGTTCTCGAGGGCGCCTTGATCATCATCGCGGCCATCATGATCCTGCGTGAGGCCTACGACGCTTTCCTGAACCCGCGCACCCTGACGCAACCGGCACTGGGCCTCGCCATCAACGGCTTTGCAACCGCGCTGAACGCCGGCTGGGCAACGCTTCTGATCCGCCAGGGGCGCAATCTCGGGTCACTTGCGCTGGTCGCAGACGGCAAGCACATTCTGACAGACGTCGTTACCTCGGTCGGCGTCTTCGCAGGCCTCGTCCTTGCCACGCTGACCGGTTGGTCGATCCTCGATCCCCTGCTCGCCTGCGCCGTTGCGCTCAACATCCTGTGGACCGGCTACGGTCTGGCCATGGAATCCATGAGCGGCCTGCTCGACGAGCGCGCATCACCTGACATCGAGGCGCGCATCCACCAGGCCATCGCCGCCAACGGCCAAGGCGCACTGGAAGCCCACGACATCCGCACGCGTCAGGCCGGGCGCATGACCTTCATCGAATTTCATCTGGTCGTGCCCGGCGATATGACGGT
>CAZDNY010000665.1:0-1722 GCA_964506885.1 uncultured Hyphomicrobiaceae bacterium
CCGGCGATCTTGCCGGCGTCCTTGGTGGCCTGACGCTGGGAATCGTTGAAGTAGGCGGGGACGGTGATGACCGCCTGCGTGATGGTCTCGCCGAGCTTGGCCTCCGCGGTCTCCTTCATCTTCTGCAGGATGAAGGCGGAGACTTCCTGAGGCGAATACTGCTTGCCGTTGGCTTCGACCCAGGCGTCGCCGTTGGGACCCTTGACGATCTTGTAGGGGACGAGGCCCTGGTCCTTCTTGACCATCTCGTCGTCGAAGCGGCGGCCGATCAGGCGCTTGATGGCAAACAGCGTGTTGAGCGGGTTGGTAACGGCCTGGTTCTTGGCGGTCTGGCCGACGAGGCGCTCGCCATCGTCCGTGAACGCGACGATCGACGGCGTCGTGTTGGCGCCTTCGGAGTTTTCCAGCACCTTCGGTTTGCCACCGTCCATGACGGCGACGCACGAGTTGGTGGTTCCGAGGTCGATGCCGATTACTTTTGCCATTGCTTTCAGATTCCTCTTCTTGCGGCAGGCCGGTCGGACCCGCAAAGGCGTCCGGTGCTTCCCAGGCCTCGAGAGAACGCCGTTCTCCCGGTCCCTGGGGATGCGGCCCCCTGGAGTTACGGTCGTTGATGCGGCTTATATAAGGTGCCCGTTCAGCCGTGCAACGGCGGCGGATCACCGCGTCGTGATGTTTTTTTGACCCTGACAGGTCGAGCGCTGCTGGTCCAGCGAGGCCAGCACGGCGTTGGCGGATATGCCCGTTTTTCACCGGGATCGCGGGGCATGGGCCGGGGAGCGTGCCAATGACATCGGTCGAAGGGTTTATGGTCCTCGCGCAGTATTTCGATCCCTCAGCACAGCGGCGTTTGCTGAAAGACGTGCGAAAAGTGATCGCGGCGGCGCCCTTGTTCCTGCCCCGGATGCCACGCACGGGGCGGCCGTTTTCGGTCGAAATGACCAATTGCGGACGCTTGGGCTGGGTTTCGGACAAGGCCGGCGGCTACCGGTATCAAGACAGCCATCCCGAAACCGGCGCGCCCTGGCCGGCGATGCCGCGTGCGCTCACCAAGTTGTGGCGGGACGTGACGGATTACCGGGCACCGCCCGAAGCCTGTCTCATCAACTGGTATCAGCCGGGTGCCAGGATGGGTTTGCATGTCGATCGGGACGAGGAGGATTTTTCCGCTCCGGTGGTGTCGGTATCGCTGGGCGACGACGCCTGGTTCCGGATCGGCGGGCGCGGCCGGCGGGACCCAAGCGAGCGCGTATTGTTGCGCTCGGGCGATGTCGCGGTGATGGCTGGTGCGGCGCGGCTCAGCTATCACGGCATCGATCGGATCGTGCCCGGCACCTCAGACCTGCTGGGTGTGCCGGGGCGGCTGAATCTGACCTTGCGGCGGGTGACTATGCCGGGCGGTGCGCGCTGAAGGGGCCCGCGCCGGGGCTCGCCCGACCTTCGCTGCCGCCGGCAATTCAACTGCCCTTCAATCCTTGATTAACCGTGTCACCGCTTCGCAGCCGGCTCAGCCATATCATCACTTGAACGATGTTCAATCCAATCCTATGTTCGAAACTGTACGATGTTCAGTTATTTGACACAGGAGGTCATAGGTCATGTTCAAGACGATCACCACGCTGTTTCGGGCGCAGGTGGCCGAGGCGGAGGAAGCGATCGTCGATGCCAATGCCACGCGGCTTCTGGAGCGGCGCATCCGCGAAGCCAACGCGGCGTTCGAGG
>CAZDNY010000666.1:0-1710 GCA_964506885.1 uncultured Hyphomicrobiaceae bacterium
CGGCGCCGCGGCCCACGCGGCCGCGCAACTGGTGCAACTGCGCCAGGCCGAAGCGTTCGGCGTGCTCGATCACCATGATGTTGGCGTTGGGCACGTTGACGCCCACCTCGATCACCGTCGTTGCCACCAGCACCTTGAGCTCGTTCGCAGCAAACGCCGCCATCGTCTCGTCCTTGGCCTTCGACGACATCGCGCCGTGGAGGAGTCCGACGACACCCTCGCCAAGCTGCTGTACCAGGTAGGCGTGCCGCTCCTCCGCCGCCGCCAGTTCCGACGTCTCCGATCCTTCGATAAGCGGGCACACCCAGTAGACCTGCGCGCCATCGGCCAGTTGCGCCTTGACCCGCGTCACCAGCTTTTCCAGCGCTTCGACCGGCACCGCCTTCGTCACCACCGGCTTGCGACCGGCGGGCTTCTCCGTCAGCCGTGACACGTCGAGGTCACCGTAGTGCGTCATCAACAGCGTGCGCGGAATGGGCGTCGCCGTCATCACCAGCACGTTCGCGCCGCCGTCTTTTCCTTTCGCCTGCAACGCTAGCCGCTGGTGCACGCCGAACCGGTGCTGCTCGTCGATCACCGCGAAGGCAAGATCCTTGAAGATGACATCCTCCTGGAACAGCGCGTGCGTGCCGATCAGGATGTCGATCAGGCCCTCGGCAAGCGCGGCAAGGATCTGCTTGCGCGCAGCGCCCTTCTCGCGCCCCGTCAGCACGGCAACCGTCAGCCCCGCCGCCTGCGCCAGCGGTTCGATTGTCTCCAGATGCTGCCGCGCCAGCACTTCCGTCGGCGCCATCAGCGCGGCCTGCGCGCCCGCCTCCACCGCAATTGCCATCGCCATCAGCGCGACGACCGTCTTTCCCGAGCCGACATCGCCCTGCAAGAGCCGCAGCATGCGGTGCGGTGCGGCCATGTCATCGGCGATTTCCTTGAGTGCCTCCACCTGCGAACCGGTCAGCGCGAATGGTAGCGCGTCCACGATACGCTTGCGGATGTGCTTGTCGCCCGCAACGGCGCGGCCCTTCTGCGCGCGTGAGCGCTGGCGCACGAGCCCCAACGCCAGCTGCCCGGCCAGCAGTTCGTCATAGGCGAGCCGCTGCCACGGCTTGGAGCCCGGCGACAGGTCGGCGGCGTCGTCCGGCACATGCAACCGCCGCAGCGCCTCGGCGAATGGCGGCCACTCGCGCGACTTCAACCACTGCGGCTCCTGCCACTCTGCAAGGTCGGGAATGCGTTCAACAGCCTGCCGCGCCGCCTTGATGAGAACCTTGCCCGACAACCCGGCGGTCAGCGGATAGACCGGCTCCAGCAGCGGCAGGTCGCCACGAGCCTCCGGCGCCACGATGTAGTCTGGATGCGCCATCTGCAGGTTGTCGCCGTATTTCTCGAGCCGCCCCGAGACGTAGCGCTCCTCGCCCACCGGCAGTTGCCGCTCGATGAACTTGCGTTCCGCATGGAAGAAGACGAGGTCGAGCTTGCCGGTGTCGTCCTCCACCGCGACCTTGTAGGGGGCCTTGTTGTTGCCGCGCGGCGGCGCACGGTGCTTGAGCACGCGAACTTTCAGCGTCACGATGGTCCCGGGTGTGGCGTCCGCCACCGCCGGCTCCGCGCGCCGGTCGATCACGCCCGTGGGCAGGTGCCAGAGCACATCCACCACGCGCGGTTCGGCCACCCCCGGCGGCAGCCGCAACGCCTTCTTCATCAGGATGACGA
>CAZDNY010000667.1:0-1706 GCA_964506885.1 uncultured Hyphomicrobiaceae bacterium
GCGTCACATTTCCGGGCAGGAGTTATGTTTGATTAGGACATCTCGTCTAGAGTCGATCGGGTTGTAAGCAACACGAAGGCTGCGCCAAGACGATGTTCCGACCTGTTGAAGCCCCCCGCCAGGACCCGCTCCCGCCTCTCGAGGCCGAGCTTGGCAATCTCGACCACGCGCCGGAAGGGTCCGCAGAAACCCTTCTGGCGCGAGCCTTCGTTCAGGAGATCCACACGGCGGCGCTGCTGACCACTGGCTGCGCGAGCGCCATCAACTTCTCCTCCCTCACCGGCAACATTCAGCCGCTGTTCGAGGCCGGCAACCTGATCTCCGGCTTCCAGGCCGAGATCGACCAATGGCCCAAGCGCATCCTGTCCGAACAGCTTTCGCCTGCCGTCGTCAACGAAGCCGCCCACTTCTTTGAAGCTGTCCGTCGCGCCGCCGGCAGCCTGCGCGACTACCAGTTGGAGGGCGACAAGATCGGTCACGACCGTGCCGCCTCCTTGCATAACGCCAGCCTTGTCACCGATTGGCGCGCCGCCGCCCAGGCCGGCCGCGATCTCATCGAACTGCTGAGCCGGGACGCCGAACCGATCCTGCCTGACGAGTATCTTCAGTCCGGCCAGGTTCTCATGAAGATTCTCGACGAGATCATCGCCGGCAAGCCGCTCTGCTGCACGACGGCCGGGACCATCGTTCTGCCTCAGCTTGCCGAACGCCGTCGCGCACCGCGCCAGTCCTTGCTTCAGGATGCGCGCGTCTACGTTGGAGCAAAGCACTTCGACGCCTTCGCCCGCGACATCTCCTCAGGCGGCCTCGGCCTCACCCGCATGCCGCCCTTCGAGCCCGGCATGATCATCGACGTCGAACTGGCTTGCGGCCGTACCTTCCGGGGCCGCATCGCCTGGAGCCGTGGCGAGGACGCCGGCCTGACGTTCGATCAACCTCTGTCGCCGACTGATCCCTTGATCTTCGGCTGACGCCATCACACACACGTCACGATGCATGTGCGCGCCCGCTGCATCACTCAGTGCCGCGGGCGTTTTCGCGCGCAGACACAGGCCAGCTCACATCATCGGCCAGCATCGGTCCGAGTAACGGCATTCAGCTCTGGCAGCATGGCCGTTCTAAGCATTCGCTGCTGCTGTGAAGGCATTTCAAGCAAAGCTATGTCGATGCGGAAATAGCTCTCGAATTTTTCACTGGCATTTCCGCCGCAATCGCGTCGCGAATGCACCTAAGTACACTTGACCCTCTTTCACATCTGCGCGCCAACTGGTCTAACTCTTAAAAAAACTTCGGCCGCCAAATAGGGAGGAACCATGCTCAGAGCATTGGTGATCGATCCGGGCAAATGTACCGGGTGCAAGCAGTGCGAAATGGCCTGCTCCTACGTCAAGGAAGGCGAGTTCAACGTCTCCAAGTCGCGCATCCGCGTGTTCGACTTTCACACCGAAGCGCGCTTCGTCCCCTATACCTGCACACAGTGCGCTGAAGCCTGGTGCCAGCAGGCGTGCCCCGTCAACGCCATCACGACCAACGCCGACGGCGTCAAGATCGTGCACGAAAACCTGTGCGTGGGGTGTAAGGTCTGCACCATCGCCTGCCCCTTCGGCACGGTGAACTACAACGCCTCGACCGGCAAAGTCATCAAGTGTGACCTGTGCCTCGGCAGCCCGGCCTGTGCCGACGCGTGCCCGACAGGCGCCATCACC
>CAZDNY010000668.1:0-1700 GCA_964506885.1 uncultured Hyphomicrobiaceae bacterium
CAGCTTCAGCGGTGTCTGGCCGCCGAACTGGACGATGACGCCCTTCAAGCTGCCGCCTGCTTTTTCCGCATCGATCAACTCGAGCACGTCCTCGGCGGTGAGCGGCTCGAAATAGAGCCGGTCGGAGGTGTCGTAGTCGGTCGAGACGGTCTCGGGATTGCAGTTGACCATGATGGTCTCGAAGCCCGCTTTCGTCAGCGCGAAGCAGGCGTGGCAGCAGCAGTAGTCGAACTCGATGCCCTGGCCGATACGGTTGGGACCGCCGCCCAGAATGACGACCTTGTTGCGGTCGGAGGGCTGCGCCTCCGATTGCGGCACGCCCGTCAGGCCGGTCTCATAGGTAGAGTACATGTAGGCGGTGGGCGACGCGAATTCGGCGGCGCAGGTGTCGATGCGCTTGAAAACGGGGCGCACGTCGAGCGCGTGGCGGCGGGCGCGCACGTCCGCCTCGCTCATGTCACGGCCGCCCTGCTTCAAGAGCGATGCAAGGCGAGCATCGGAAAAACCCATCGCCTTCAATGAGCGCATATTGCCCGCGTCGGGCGGCAGTCCGTGCGCAATGACGCGGGCCTCCGCATCGATGATCTCCTGCATGCGGGCCAGGAACCAGGGATCGATCTTGCAGTAGGCGTGGATCTGGTCGTGGTCGACGCCCAGGCGCATGGCCTGCGCCACCTTCAAGAGCCGGTCGGGCGCGGGCCGCGAGATGGCGGCGCGGATGACGTTCTTGTCGTCGCCCTGGCCGAGACCTTCCAGCGCCATGTCGTCAAAGCCGGTAAGCCCGGTTTCCATCGAGCGCAGCGCCTTTTGCACGCTCTCGGCGAACGTGCGGCCGATTGCCATCACCTCGCCGACCGACTTCATGGCAGTGGTCAGGGTCGGGTCGGCGCCGGCGAACTTTTCGAACGCGAAGCGCGGGATCTTGGTGACGACATAGTCGATGGTCGGTTCGAACGAAGCGGGCGTGGCGCCGCCGGTGATGTCGTTTTCCAGCTCGTCGAGCGTGTAGCCGACGGCGAGACGGGCCGCGATCTTGGCGATCGGGAATCCGGTGGCCTTGGAGGCCAGCGCCGACGAGCGCGACACGCGCGGGTTCATCTCGATGACGACGAGGCGGCCGGTGTCGGGATTGACGGCGAACTGGACGTTCGAACCGCCGGTCTCCACCCCGATCTCGCGCAGCACCGCGATCGAGGCGTCGCGCATGATCTGGTATTCCTTGTCGGTCAGCGTCAGGGCCGGCGCGACAGTGATGGAATCACCGGTATGGACGCCCATCGGATCGACGTTCTCGATGGAGCAGACGATGATGCAGTTGTCCGCCTTATCGCGGACGACCTCCATCTCGTATTCCTTCCAGCCCAGCAGGCTTTCGTCGATCAGGATCTGGCCGACCGGCGAGGCGTCGATCCCTGAGCGCGCAATCTGCTCGAACTCCTCGCGGTTGTAGGCGACGCCGCCGCCGGTGCCGCCGAGTGTGAAGGCCGGGCGGATGATGGCGGGCAGGCCCACCGTATCGAGCAGGCGCATGGCCTCCAGGAAGCCCATCTCGCGGTCGTAGCCGACGATGCGCCCCTCGGCGTCGCGCTTTGCGGGCGAAGAGGCAATCGCAGCGCGCGGGCTCTCCAGGCCGATCCGGTCCATGGCCTCGCGGAACAGCTTGCGGTCCTCGGCCATCTCGATGGCGGCGCGCTTGGCGC
>CAZDNY010000669.1:0-1692 GCA_964506885.1 uncultured Hyphomicrobiaceae bacterium
CGCACAGCAGACCGAGGAGCGCTGTTCCCGACGGAACAGGCGGGCCTCGACGCATTTTGGGTTTGGCGCATGTTCTTCACGCTGAACCGCTAACACTTCAGCTAAACATGCGCGTGCAAACCGGATAAACGTGGCGGTTCAATGGGCGTTGCAGCGAGCAATCGACGCAGGGCGGTAGGGCAGGGGGCGAGGCAGGACGACATGGACGGGCTCAAGGCGCTGGCAACGGGCGCAATTATCTCGCCTTTTACACGGCTGAGGCAGCTGCTCGAAGGGGTTCGGGCGGGCCACGATGCGCCGATCGATCTGACGCTCGGGGAGCCGCGCGAGACGATGCCGGCGTTTGTCGCCGCCAAGATCCGCGAGGCGGAAGCGCTATTTGCCAAGTATCCGCCGATCAAGGGCAGTGACGAGTTGCGCGGGTCGATTTCCGGCTGGATCGACCGGCGGTTTGGCCTCACCGGGAGCAAAAGCATCGACGCGGGCGGGGAGGTATTACCGGTCTGCGGTTCGCGCGAGGGACTTTATTTTGCGGCATTGCCTGCTGTCGGGCGCAAGCAGGTCAATGGGCGGCCGGCGATCCTGATCTGCAATCCCTATTATCAAGCCTACATCGGAGCGGCGCTGGCGACGGGTGCGGAGCCGGTTTTTCTCAATGCGACGGCTGCAACCGGTCATCTGCCGGATCTCGATGCGATCGCGGCGGACAAGGAACTGCTCTCGCGGACGGTCGCCTTCTATCTGGCGTCACCGGCCAATCCGCAAGGCGCGGTGGCCTCGCGCGCCTACATCCTGCGGGCCCTGGAACTGGCCCGGGCGCATGACTTCATGCTGTTTTTCGACGAGTGCTATTCGGAGCTCTACAACGATGTGCCGCCGGTCGGCGGTCTTGAAGTCGCCGCCGATACGGATCGCCGCTTCGACAACATCGTTGTCTTCAACTCGCTGTCGAAACGCTCCAACCTGCCCGGCTTGCGCTCGGGCTTCTGCGCTGGCGATAGGGTGTTCCTGGCTACGCTCGCGGAGGTACGCAACCTGGTGGGGCCGACGATGTCGGGGCCGATACAACATGCCTCGGCGGCGGCCTGGAGCGACGAAGAGCATGTCGCTGCCAACCGTGCGGCCTATCGCGCCAAATTCGACGTCTGCGACGAGGTGCTGGGCGGGCGCTACGGATATACGCGGCCGGCCGGCGGGTTCTTTCTCTGGCTCGATTTGAGTCATTTTGGCGGCGGCGTTGAGGGTACGGTAACCTTATGGAAACGCTCGGGTGTCAGGGTGATACCGGGTGCCTACCTGGCGCAACCCGGACAAGACGGCATCAACCCCGGCGCAGATTACGTGCGCGTGGCGTTGGTGGTGGACCCGGTTTCGATCAGGGAGGCGCTTAGCAGAATCGTTTCGGTCCTAGCGTAAGAAGTTGCCGCCCCGATGTCGTTTGAGTCTCATGTTTCGTCGATCCGCGCCGCCGATCCGCCGCCCCTCGAACAGCGGCTGATGGTGGCTTTCGGCCGTCTCGCCGGTGGTTTGCTGTTGGCAATCGTCGCTGTGCTGTGGCTCAGCGTGATGACCTGGTCGGTCAGCGATCCGAGCCTGACACACGCGACGAGCGGGACGCCGCGCAATCTGATGGGCGCGCTGGGTGCCATCGTTTCCGATCTCCTGCTGCAGACCCTGGGTCTGGCGACTTTG
>CAZDNY010000670.1:0-1689 GCA_964506885.1 uncultured Hyphomicrobiaceae bacterium
GGAATGGGGCGGGCTCGACTTCGTCGTGCATGCGCTGGCCTACTCCGACCCGCGCGAACTGGTCGGCCGCTACGTCGACACCACGCGCGACAACTTCACGAACACGATGCTGATCTCGTGCTTCTCCTTCACCGAAGTCGCCAAGCGCGCTGCCGCGCTGATGACCGACGGTGGCTCGATGATCACGCTCAGCTATGGTGGCGCGACGCGCTCGGTGCCGTCCTACAACGTGATGGGCGTTGCCAAAGCCGCGCTCGAAGCGTCGGTGCGCTATCTGGCGGCCGACCTCGGTCCGCAGAACATCCGCGTCAACGCGCTGTCGGCAGGGCCGATGCGCACGCTTTCGGGTGCCGGCGTTTCGGATGCGCGCGTGATCTTCAACTTCCAAAAGGAACACGCGCCGCTGCAACGCACGCCGACCCTGGACGAAGTCGGCGGTTCGGCACTCTACCTGCTGTCGCCGCTGTCGGGCGCGGTGACCGGCGAAGTCCACTTCGTCGATTGCGGCTATAACACCGTTTCGATGCCGTCTCTCCAGTCGCTCAAGGAGCTGGAAGGCGAAGGCGGCGGACGCTCGGCAGCCGAATAGGCTCAAAAGCTCTACAGTACAGACCAAGGCCGATGCCCCATGCGGGGCGTCGGCCTTTTGCTTTCACGGCGAATAATCGGCATTGCAACTTCCTCGGCAGACCAACCGAACCTTCGCGCCCGGCGCGCGTTAGGACTGCGTGGCTCGCGCAGACGGCCACCCCGAGAGGAGATACGTCATGAGCAAAACACTTGCGGGCGCCGCTGCGGCGCTCATTCTCGCCATTGCCGGCGCGCCCGGTGCCTCGGCGGCGCCGACGGGTGGTCCGCAATCGCTGATTGGAACCGCGGCACAGAACTCCCTCGTGCAGCAGGTTCACCGCTGCCACAGACGCTGGCGCGAAGGCCGCGCCGGCTGGCACAAACACGTAGGCCGCAGCTGTCGGCGGGTCGGGCGGCATGCGCGCCGCCACCACCGGGGCAAACGCTACTGGCATCGTGGCGCCCGTTGCGACACCTACTGCGTCGGCATCGGACCGTTGCGCGTTTGCGATCGCGACTGCGACTGAACCGGTCAACTGACCGGCGTCGCACTCGTGCTTGGGACGGCAGGGCTTCCCGGCCCTGCCGTTTTCGTTGCGGGGGCGGGTTTGATGCGATGGCCACTTGACGACAGGGCGCGCTCGGAGCATGAGACGCCCGCATGATCGGGATATTCGATTCAGGGCTGGGGGGACTGACGGTGCTGCGGGCGCTGGTGGCCCGCTTTCCACACGCCGAATTCGTCTATCTCGGCGACCATGCCAACGTGCCATACGGCAACCGCCAGTCGGATGAGGTCGTGGAGCTGACGCGGCGGGGCGTGGAAGCCTTGTTCGCGCGCGGCGCCAAGCTCGTACTGCTCGGCTGCAACACCGCGACCGCCGTCGCGGCGCGCCGGCTGCAACAGGTCTGGCTGCCGGGTGCCAACTGGCCGGGGCACAATGTTCTGGGCATCGTTGCGCCGACCGTCGAAGCCGCGACGCAAACGCCCTGGGCGGTGACAACGCCGCAGTATCCGCAGAAATACATCACCGATATTCTCGCCGTGTTCGGCACGACGCGCACGGTGACTTCAGGCGTCTATCCAGAAGAGATCCGAAAGCGCTGTCCGCGCATGCG
>CAZDNY010000671.1:0-1670 GCA_964506885.1 uncultured Hyphomicrobiaceae bacterium
GCGCGACCCGCTCCAGCGTGTCGGCCAGTTCAGGATTTTTCAGAACATGGCCGACCGGATGCGGCCGGCCCGCGGCGTCGAAATAATGCGCGCGGGCTTTGTCCGAAAAGCGCTTCGCTCCATACCAGGTGAGAAGGCCATGAAGGCGCGGCGAAACCGCAAAGCCCTCGCTGGCAATGCGGATGGCCGGAGCGAGAAGGTCCGCCCATCTGAGCCGCCCGTGCGCCTTGTGCGCCAGTTCCAGTCCACGCACGAGTCCGGGCACGCCGACCGAAAGGCCCGAGTTCACGGCCTCCCGGAATCCCATCGGCTTGCCGTCACGCAAGAAGCGGTCGGGCTTGGCCGCCGCCGGCGCGGTCTCGCGCGCATCGTAGGTGACGAGCCGGCCCGCCTCCGCATCGTGCACCAGCAGGAAGGCACCGCCGCCGAGCCCGGAAGATTGCGGCTCGACGATACCCAGAACCAGCACCGTCGCAATCGCCGCATCGAGTGCGTTGCCGCCCTGGCGCAGGATGTCGCGCCCCACCTCGGCGGCAATCGGATTGGCCGCCACCACCATGTGGCGCTGCGCCGTAACGAGCGGTTTGTCGCTCCAGCCGCTCGCCGCCTCGGGCGCCACTTGCGCGCGCTGTGCCAGCGCCGCGTTTATCCCCCAGGCGGCCGCGATGAACGCCAGCACAGCCGCACCGATGCATTGGCGCACATTGATCGATCGTGTGATGTCCCATCTCATGGCGTCATTGTTGCTGCTTGCTTGCTTCAATGGAAGTCCCGCGATTTGGGCATGATGCGCTCCGCGCGCGGATGCCCGGCCCAGCGCGGATGCGAAGGCCCGCGTGCGCTGCCCGGATCAGGGCGCAGGACTTCATCCGCATTGGCGATCGGCAACCTCATGCCCGCCCCGTCGTCCTCCGACAGCCGCATCAGCCAGTCCGAACGATCCTCCAGCTTGGCCGTGACGACATGGATGATGTCCTGATGCCTCTGGATGCGCCCCGAGACGACGACCAGCCGCGCCGCCATCACCACCTTGCGGAATTTCTCCAGCGCATTGGGCCACACAACCGTATTGGCCACGCCCGTCTCGTCCTCGATGGTCATGAACACGACGCCCTTGGCCGAGCCCGGCCGCTGCCGCACCAGCACAACGCCGGCGACACGCACGAACGCGCCATCCCTCATGCCGCGTAAGCCCGCACACGCCACGATCTTCTCCGCAGCAAGATCGGCGCGCAGGAACGACATCGGATGCGCCTTCAGCGACAGCCGCAGCGTCTGATAGTCGTTGACGACGTGCTCCGACAGCGGCATTTGCGGCAGCGCCACCTCCGGCTCCGCACCTTCTTCCCTGGCCACACTCCACGCAAACAGCGGCAGCGCATCGGCCGCCGGCACCAGCCCCTTCACCTCCCACAAGGCCTGCCGCCGGTCGTGCCCCAGAGAACGGAAGGCATCCGCCGCCGCCAGCCGTTCCAGGGTCGCAGCCCCGACACGCGCGCGCCGCTTCAGGTCCGCCATGTCGCGGAACAAGCCACCCGCCTCGCGCGCGGCGACGATGCGGTCCGCCTCGTCCTGCCGCAGTCCGTCGACCTGCCTGAGTCCCAGCCGCAGCGCGCGTTGCGGGATGAGCTCCTTTTCCCGGACACTTGCAGCTTCCCGGACACTTGCAG
>CAZDNY010000672.1:0-1662 GCA_964506885.1 uncultured Hyphomicrobiaceae bacterium
GCAGCAGTTTAGCCGCGCCCACGCTGCGAGCTGATATCACGTCAATTGTATCGGCGCGGTGTCCTAGGTTGTGTTAAGGGCTGGGCCGCCAAAAGTGGTAAGGCTTTGCTGAAAACCGACCGCACGCGGCACGAGAACCATACCGAGCAGGCTTGCCGGAGGGTTGCGGCCCTCGAAAACAGCACCTCAACCGGCCCAACCAACCAGAAGATCAGCGTGCTGGAAACCACTTCGAGCCTCCTTTGGAGGACACGATTACACAGAATGGCATTCTGTCGGCGACAAGCGCGCTGCCCTAAATTGTGCGCCGATCCAAGCGTTCGGGCTTCGCCCTTCCAGCTTTATTGAGATTGCGGGAGCACAACCTGTAACCGCCTTGGGGCGAGCGGCGCGCATCCCATCTTTAGGACCGAAGACTGGTCATGCGCATCTTGTTGACCACCGCCGAGCCATTGATGCCCCAAAGTCGCGGTGAAATTCAGGCTGCGATACACGAACTTGCGCTGGTTCTGATGGAGCGTTCCAAAACGGTCGGCGTTCTGTGCGGTCTCTCCGGGGAGGGGATTTTGGGCCTGCGTGCCCGCGTGCTCATGAAAGCCCTCGGCAGACGTTCAGTCTTCGACACTCGATTGGGCTATCGCGCGCACCGCGCTGCAAGCGTCACCGAGGCAGCCGGAGAGGTCGTCCTCCACGAAAAGCCGGACGTCTCCCTTGTCTATGCCAATGAACTCGAAAGCGTCGTGCCAGCATTGCACCAACTTGGCGTACCCGTCGTGATCAGCATCCGCGCCGTCGATCTCCACCGTCCCGTCGAAGCATTCCGCAAGCTACCGTGCGACCATTACATCAGTGATTGCAGTTTCACCGCCCGCCGGCTCCTCGAAGAGTTTGGGATCTCCAGTCGCGTCATCCACCCAGTCGTACTGCCTGATCTCCACCGTGTTATCTCGACGCGCGAGACTGTTACGATCTTCGACCCGGCTCTCGACGGTGCCGGAGATATCGGGCTGCGCGCGGCCGCCAGGTGCAATGAAATACCGTTTGTATTTGCCGAATACGCACCCCTCGACGACCCGGAGCGGACAATGCTGCTCGATGCAATGCGAGGCCTGCCGAACGCCCGCTTCACATCGATCTCCGAATTGAGCCAGGAAGTCTTGATGCGCACCCGCTTCCTCCTCGTCCCCGGAAGCGCTGGTCAAGGTTTCCATCGGATCATCGCCGAGGCACAGGTTTCAGGCATCCCGGTCATTGCCGCCAAGCAGGCGTCTGTTTCGGAGGCAGTCGGTCCTGGCGGCATACTCGTCGAACGCGATGCTTCAATCGACGCCTGGGTCGAAGCGATCCGACGGCTCTGGTCGGACGAGCGCTACTACGCAGACCTGTCCGCCAAGGCACTCCAACACGCTCGGCGCCCGCAACTCGATCCCCAGCAGCAGGCTGACCAGACCCTGGAAATTCTGCAAGCTGCAATTGACGCGCATGCCGACAAGAACAACCTGACGAATTTGAGCCCCAACGGTTAACAGCCGAACGTCCCGTTACCCGACCGGGTGTTCCCAAACAACGCCACTTCGGCCGAGCGCTACCGCTTTCGGAGAAGTTCAAGATTGGTGTCCATGTGGCATTGTTTCTGGCGAGGCCGCAGCCGTCGGACGAATA
>CAZDNY010000673.1:0-1658 GCA_964506885.1 uncultured Hyphomicrobiaceae bacterium
CGCAGCGCGACCCGGCGCATCGCCGCGAACCCCGTCGCCAGCCGACGCCCGCACATCCTCGCGTGCCGGCTCACGCTGCCCCGCACGCGCTCCACCATCACCCCGCGCCGGCACATTGGCACCGCCCAGCGTGCGAATGATCTCATCGGGTGTCGGCAGGTCTGCCGTGTAGCAGATGCGTATCAGAACCATCTCGGCCGCTGCGGAGGGATTAGGCGCGCGTGCGACCTCCTCCAGGCCCTTCAGCAGCATCTGCCAGGCGCGCGACAGCAAAGGCACCGACAGGCCCGTCGCCAGATGCCCCGCGCGGCGCCGCTCTTCCGCCGACAGCCCTTCCATCGCGGCTTCGCCCCCGACCGCCTTGATGCGCGTGGCGATATGCACCGCCTCGGCGAGATCGGCCATCAGCTGACCCGCATCTGCGCCGTCGTGGATCATCGAAGCAAATGCCTCGAGCGCCGGCCCCGCCTTGCCCGCGAAAACGAGTTCGAGCAGATCGAACAACCGCCCGCGATCGGCAAGGCCGAGCATGGCACGCACGCCCTCCTCGCTGACGCTGCCCTGCCCCATGGCGATCGCTTGATCGAGAATCGAGAGCCCATCGCGTACCGATCCGCCCGCGGCGCGCGCGATCAGCGCCAGCGCATCGTCCTCGGCCTTTGCATTCTCCTTGGCGACGATTCCCTTGAAGTGCGCGACAAGCTCCGGCACGTCGACGCGCCTGAGATCGAAGCGCTGGCAGCGCGACAGCACTGTCACAGGAACTTTTCGGATCTCGGTCGTCGCGAAGATGAACTTCACATGCTCGGGCGGTTCCTCGAGCGTCTTCAGGAGCGCGTTGAACGCGCCCTTCGACAGCATGTGCACCTCGTCGATGATGAACACCTTGTAGCGCGCCACCATCGGCTTGTAGCGCGCGCTCTCGATGATCTCGCGGATGTTGTCGACGCCCGTGTTGGAGGCCGCGTCCATCTCGATCACGTCCGGGTGCCGGCTCTCCATGATCTCCGCGCAGTGCGGCCCGAGGCTCGGCATCTCGGTGGTCGGCCCATCCGGCTCGTAGTTGAGCCCGCGCGCTAAGATGCGCGCCGTCGTCGTCTTGCCGACGCCGCGCACGCCGGTCAGCATGTAGCCCTGCGCGATGCGACCGCTAGCGAACGCGTTTTTGAGCGTCGTCACCATCGCCGCCTGCCCGATCAGGTCCTCGAACGAGGCCGGCCGGTACTTGCGCGCCAAGACGACATAGGGCTTGTCCGCGTCCGGCCTTTCGCCGCCGCCATCCCCGCTACCGCCCATTTTTGTGGTGTCCTTCTTGGCCATACCGCCAGTTACGACGCTTGAGGCTAAGAGTCGATACGGAAGTGAAGCCCGCCAGCCGCCATCCACGCGGCAATACCGCTCAAAAAGGGCAACATATTCTGAGGGTTGAGCACCAGATCGCGTGCCGCCGCAAAACCGGCCCGCGAGGGCCCAGGAGCAACGCGAACCGGCGCTTATGCGCCGCGCCCGCGCAGGGTGCCCGATCGCGGTAGGCGATCGGATCAGCAACCGTGAGCGAAATAAATGAATAGGCTGGCGAACGACCCGCGTCCTGATCGTTAGGGCTGCTTCGTTCCCGACCTGACCCGGTTGGCGAGGGATGCGTCCGCCGCCAGCCC
>CAZDNY010000674.1:0-1657 GCA_964506885.1 uncultured Hyphomicrobiaceae bacterium
GCGGGCCGCGCTTGGAGATGCCCTTCGGCGAGACAGGGGTATGGTTGCCGGAGTATCCGACATCGCCAACCAAGGTGATGACGATGGTGTCCTTTTCGGATGTGGCCGCGGCCATGGCGGATGTCGCAAGCCATGGCAGGGGGGCGGCGGCGAGCATGAGCGCGCCCGCCGACATGGCCAGCTGCGATGTCAACCGAGGGGCGAAGCGGGGGCGTTTTGACGTGCGATCAAGCATGAGGCTAGTGAGCATCGAAATCCGGCCAGCGCAAGGCATCCTGGACGCGCAGACTTAATCGCAGGCCGCTGCTCCCGCCCGGCGCGCATCGCGGGGTCTCATCGTGCCCATGCAACCGGGCGTGCGCAGGATCAAAGCGGTTTGCAGGCGGCGGTGAGCCAGGTGCGGGTCTCGGCATCCAGATGCGGGGCGAGGACCTTGGCGACGTTGGCATGATAGGCGTCCAGCCAGTGGCGCTCGTCGGGCTGCAACAGCGACTTGACGACGAGGCGGCGGTCGATCGGGACCAGGGTCAGGGTTTCGAACCCCAGCATGGGGCGCTCGCCGCCCTCGGGCACATCGGCCTCCTTCACCAGAACAAGGTTCTCGATGCGGATGCCGTAAGCACCTTCCTTGTAGTAGCCGGGTTCGTTCGAAAGGATCATTCCCGGCTCGAACGGAACTTGGCCCATGCGGCTCAAGGACTGCGGGCCTTCGTGGACCGAGAGATAGCTGCCGACGCCGTGACCGGTGCCGTGGTCGTAGTCGAGGCCGGCCTGCCACAAAGCCATGCGCGCCTGGCTGTCGAGATCGACGCCACGGGTGCCCTTGGGAAAGCGCGCCATGGCGATGGCGATATGTCCCTTGAGCACCAGCGTGAAGCGCTGACGCATTTCCTCGTTCGCCTTGCCGATGGCGACAGTGCGCGTGATATCGGTGGTGCCGTCGGCATACTGGGCGCCCGAGTCGATCAGGAACAGTTCACCCTTCTTCAGCCGGCGGTTGGTGTTGCGGTTGACGCGGTAATGGACAATAGCGCCGTTGGGGCCGGAGCCGGAGATCGTGTCGAAGCTGATCTCCTCGAGCTTGCCGGTATTGGCGCGGAAGGTTTCGAGCGCTTCGACAGCCTCGATCTCGTCGATGCCGGTCTTGGTTGCGGCTGCCGTATCGAGCCAGGCGAGAAAACGCGTCACGGCGAGACCATCGCGTAGATGTGCGGCGCGGGCGCCTTCAATTTCGGTGGCGTTCTTGATCGCCTTTGGCAGGACGACGGGATCGGGACCGCGGGCAAAATGCTTCGTACCGATGCGGCGGGCGAACCACCACGCGGCGTTGGCTGGCGTCAGGCGTATACAGCGGCCAGCCTCTTTCAGGGAGTCGAGCAATGGGCCGATCTCGTCGGGTGCGCGGATGTTGGCAACAGCCTTGATGGCCTTGCGCGTTTCGGTGTCGAGCTTGGCAGCCTCGATGAACAGGTCCGGCTTGGAGCGGGCGTGCAGGATGGCGAATGCCAGCACCACGGGATTGTGCGGCACGTCGGCGCCGCGAATGTTGAGAAGCCAGCAGATGGAGTCGGGCTGGGTGAGGACGGCGGCGTCGTGGCGCTCTGCGATCAGCTTTTCCTGCAGGCGCTTGATCTTGTCGGCGGCGCACTCGCCAGCC
>CAZDNY010000675.1:0-1652 GCA_964506885.1 uncultured Hyphomicrobiaceae bacterium
ACCGTCGAGTGCCGCCGTCATCATGTCGAGATTGGTGAGATCGGCATAGAGCGTGCCGGACCGGCAGAAGGGGATGCGGGTGCCGCCGATGACGGCCACGCGGCGCAAGGTATCATTCATCTCGTTCGTCTCCGGACTCCGGCGGGCTGTCACCGCGACGGGCTTTTCGTTGGAGTTGGCGTTAGCAAGGGGCCTCAACTACTCGGCTGCGACACGGCTCTGCGCGCCTGAGCTTGGGCCGCCATGGCTGCCCTTGTAGTGCAGCGGTCCGCCGCGGAAGGGTGCGAAACCTGTGCCGAAGATGACGCCGGCATCGACGAGATCGGCGTCCGTGACCACGCCTTCATCCAGCGCCTTTTGCGCTTCCGTGATCAGGGGCTCGACCAGTTCGCGCCCGAGCCGCTCCAGTTCACCATCCAGATAGGTCTCGAGCTTCTTTTCCGGCTTGCCGTCCTTCCAGACGTAGAAACCTTCTCCGCTCTTCTTACCGAGGCGGCCGGAGTTGACGAGGCGTTCGAGGCGCCCGCCCTGCCCCTGTGCCTCGAGCCCCAAGATCTTGCCGACGTGGGCGCACACATCGAGGCCGACGGTATCGGCCAGTTCGATCGGCCCCATGGGCATGCCGAAGGTGCGGGCAGCCTCGTCGATCTTCTGCATGTCCTCGCCTTTGTCGACGCGGGCCAAGGCCGACATCATGTAGGGCGCCAGCACACGGTTGACGAGGAAGCCCGGCACGGACTTGGCGACCAGCGGGAACTTGGAGATCGCGGTGACGAAGGCGCAGCCCTTGTCGACTTCGGAGGCCTTGGTGCCTTCGCCGCGGATCACCTCGACCAACGGCATCTGTGCCACCGGATTGAAGAAGTGGATGCCGATGAGCCGGGCGGGATCGGCCATCTGCCTCGCGATTTCCTCGATCTGCAGCGATGAGGTGTTGGTCGCCAGAACCGCGTCAGGCTTCACCTTCGCCTCGATGTCCTTGAACAGCGCCTGCTTGATATCGAGCTTTTCGACGATCGCCTCGATGACGACGTCGGCGCGCGCGAGCCCGCCCCCCTGAGGATCGGCAATCAGACGGGCTGCCGCGGCATCACGCAGCGCCTTGGTCTTAAACTTTCTGGAAAACAGCTTGGCCTGCGCCTTGATGCCCTTATCGATCACTTCCGGCGAGAGATCCTGCAAGGTCACTTCCATGCCGGAGACGACGCACCAGCCGGCGATGTCGGCGCCCATCGTGCCGGCGCCGATGACGTGCACGCGTATCGGCTTCCAGTCGAGCCCCTTGGGCGCCTGGGCCTTGAGCATCTCGGACAGCCGGAAGACGCGGCGCAGGTTGCGTGAGGTGTCAGAGACCATGAGCGGCGCGAACATGCGCGTCTCATGAGCCTTCATCGCGTCGTAGCTGCCGCCGTGGCGTTCGAACAGGTCGATCAGGCGCACCACGCCAACCACCTTTTCATCTTCCACCACCGGCAGGATAAAGACATCGTGAAACAGCATCAGGTACAGGCACTTGGCAATGGGATCAGCAAGCGCCACCTGGTCCTGCATCAGGGCCATATATTCCGACACCGGCTTCTTCAGCTCCTCGTGCAGCTTCAGGGTAAAGCCCTCCTGCCAGATCAGTGACAGGGCACTCAGGTCCTGGCTCA
>CAZDNY010000676.1:0-1645 GCA_964506885.1 uncultured Hyphomicrobiaceae bacterium
TCCGTCTCGGCAGCCGTCTCGTGCAGCGTCGACAGCGGCGCACCCGACAGCTCGAACTGGCCGCCCGGCTCCAGCGAGATGGTGCCGCCGATCTCGCCTTCGGGACGGCGCAACGCGATGATGTGGTCGCCTTCCATGATCGGCACCCAGCGGCAGCAATCGACCATGGCCTCCATCAGGGCGCGGATGCCGCGATCGCCCGCATAGGGCACCGGCGCATGACTTTCGGAATAGAAGACGAACTTCTCGTGCTCGGTGCCTATCCGCCAGTCCGGCTTGGGTTTTTCGCCGGCCGCGATCCAGGCCACCAAATCCTGGGTGGAGCGCACAATGGGGCTCTCGGCGCCTGCGACGCGGGTGGACATCGGTGCGGCTCTCGTTTCTGCTTGTTGGCTCAGGATCCCGGGGGTCGGGCGGGCGGCGTGTCCCGGCATACCACCACGCCTTCGCGGCAGGGCGACAACACCGATCCACTGAGCACGTTATGCTGCGGGGCTGGCTGGCGCACAAGTCTCGTTATTGCGATGGGCGCGTGAAGCGGCCGCGCCCGGGCTATGGCGGGAACGCCCGGTCCAATTTTCTGTCGCATCCTGGGCAAATGCCATGAGACACGCCGCTTGTTCAGCGGGCGTTTGCGCGGTGAAGACATAGACGGTTTCGATTACTGTTTCGACCATCCGAAGGGGCCGATTTCGTTGGGCACCTTGAACGGCTTGCCCAGCGCCTTGAACCAACCAATGAGGCCCTTGTCGGCCGTTTCGGCCTCGACGGGTGCAGGCTCGGCCCTTGCTGGGTTGCCGGATACCTGGGGGGCGGGGCCCGCCGCGCTGGCATTTCCGGGGCGTGTGGCCTGAGGCGTGCGCGGTGCAACTATGCGTGATTCTGGATCGGATTGCGGACGGCCCCGGGCAGCGTCCGGCGATGGACCTGAGGAGGCGCGCGCCTGGGGCACGGGGTCCTTGGGGCGTGAAAGCGGCACAAAGCCATAAGCCGCCGCCGCAGACTTGCTGATGTGGAGCGGCGCGGACCGCTCGCGCGTCGTCGCAGCGGCAGGCGCGATCGCGGCGGGGGAGGCACCGGCTGCGGCATCCGTGCCATCGGTTGCGTTGGTGCCCGCCATCGGGACGGGTGCGGTGCTGTTCGAATCGACAGCTGTGATCGCGGCCGCGGACGGCGCTTTGATCGACGCACTCGGATCGATGGGTGGGGGCGCCGGGTCGGCCGTCTCGGCCTGGACAGCTGTGGTCTCATCCGGGCCTTCGGCAGAAGCGCGCTTGGCGCCGCCGAGAGCCATGAGGCCGGGGAGCGGGGTGCGCCGGCGCACGAGCTCTGGTTTCGTTTCCCGCTTGTCTTCCGCAGTTTCTGCCGCGTCGCGCGAACGCCCTGCCACGTCGGCGGACCCTGGCAGTGGCGGTGAAACGACGGACGTGATCTGGCCGGCAATGGCCGGGGGCGCGAACGTGGCCCGGGCAAAGCGCGGTGGTGCCGACGGCGGCGGGGGCGGCAGCATGGCAACGGCGGGCCGGCCAGCGGCCGGCACATCGGCAGCGGGGGCAGCGGGGGCGTTGGCTGTGACGGCAGGTGGCGCGCTAAATGGGTCGGGCAGGCTCGTGTCGCCTTGGGCAGCGAGACGATCGGAGATCTC
>CAZDNY010000677.1:0-1641 GCA_964506885.1 uncultured Hyphomicrobiaceae bacterium
CCAGCGTGTCAGTGTGACCGATCTCGGCGCCGGTGTGGGCGACGGCGCGCCACTGCGCGATCGTTTTGGCGTCGACCGCGCCCGTCTCGGCAACCGCGGCTGCATGTCCGGCCGCAAGCTCCGCGATCAATGCGGCGTCGCGCGCCCCCGCGAGCTTCCAGGGACTGTCACCCTCCAGCACACTGTAGCCGCCGATGCGGAACTGGTCGGCAAGATGCGCCGGCGCCGTCGGCCCCGCCGATGGACCAAGCCCCTTGTCGGTCATCTGGTGCCGGTTGAAGGCCGCCGTCATCTGGTTGTCGGCGGGGCGTTTGGGTGTCCAGTGCTGGATGCCGTTGTAGGTGAGCACGGTGTAGAACACAGCGCTGCGGTTGATGACAGCCTGCGCAATCCGTTTGATGAAAGCCGGCGAGGCGAGATCGAAAAAAGCGGCGGCCGTGACCAGATCGGGGGCCGCACCCAGGACCTCGCCCAGGTCGTCGTTGAGGTCGTGGCGCACGAAGCGGACCGTGAGTGCGCGCCCCTGCGTCGTCAGCGACAAGGACCCGTCCGGCAGGTCTGAGGCGGTTTGCGCCCAGGCTTTAAGAGCGCTGCGCGCGGCAGCCAGCAGATTGGGGTCGTAATCGACGAGCGTCCACGATTGCGCCGCCGGCAGCAGGTCGGCCAAAGCCCGCAGGTTGGATCCGGTGCCGCATCCCAGGTCGACGACACTGATGGCATCGCGCAAGGCAAAACGCGCGCTGAGTGCGCTGGCAAGGTCCCGATTGCGCGCGCGGTGGTCAGCCGGCTCGCGCAACGCCAGCCATTCGGGATCGAAGCCGCTCATGTGCGAATGCCCACGATGGCAGCGGCCACGCGCCGCGCCGTTTCGTTCCACGTCGGCAACGTGCGGCCGGTTTCCCACGACGCCTTGCGCATCTTCTTGCGCAGCTTGTTATCGCCAAGGACGGTCGCCAGCGCACGCGCGAGCGCGGGGGCATCGCCGGGCGGCACCTTGAGCGCGGCAGCATCCGGAACCGTCTCCGCAGCTGCCCCGCCCGTCGTGCACACGATCGCCAGGCCACTCGCCATCGCTTCGGCCAGGACCATGCCATAGCCTTCGTAGCGTGAGGGAAGCACGAACAGGTCGGCCGACTCGTAGAACCGCGCCAGCGTCGCCGGCACAACCGTGCCTGCCAGCGTCACGCGCTCGCCGAAGCCGGCTTTCTCGATCTGGGCCTTCAAGGCGTCAACGGTTGCAGGGTCGCGGTCAAGCGCGCCGGCGATTGTCAGCCGCCAGTTGTTATCGTCCAGCATGACCAGCGCTTCGATCAGCACATCGAAGCCCTTGCGTGGTGACACCGCGCCGACCGACAGCAGCTGCATCGGCATGCCCGTGCCGGTCGCACGCGGCGCCGGATCGGTCCCCGGCTCGGCCACGGTGATGATCGTGTCGCTCACATCATAGTCCGCGACCAGTGTGCGCCGCGTCGTCTCTGACGTGACGATGACGTGGCGGGCAAGCGCCAGCGCGGCGCGCTCGGACGAAACCAGGGTATCGCGGCGCTGGTCCGTCAGCCCGGCTTCCAGCGCCAGCGGATGATGCACGAGCGCGATGACCGGCCGGTCCAGTCGCCCGATCAGATCCGCAGGCATGGCGCC
>CAZDNY010000678.1:0-1640 GCA_964506885.1 uncultured Hyphomicrobiaceae bacterium
TTGCGAACAAAGACTTGTTGGCCATGGCTGGCCTCCATCGGTTGAAATTCTCGTTCCGGCTCCCGCGCCTCACTGGCGCTTCGATCGGCCAACGTCGCGGCGGGAGCGGTTCGGACGACAACAGCAATTGCAGCGAGCGTGCCAAGACGGCCCAACGCCACGCGAAACCTTTCAATGCATTGTTATTGCTTTGTTTTATTTTCTGCGCCTGTCTCTTGCCCGCACTCCCAGTCCATGCAGACAAATATTTTTATCGCATGATTTATAATTTTGGATATGATTGTGAGCATGAAACCACGCGTCGTCATCGGCTTCCTGGGTTCGACACTGGACCAGGGCAAGAACCCCGACCGCTGGCAACGCTGGCGGCCGAGCGTCGCGTTGTGCCAGCACGACGATCTCATCATCGACCGCATCGAACTGCTGCATTCGCGCCAGCATGCTGCGTTGGCCGAACGGGTGACGCGCGACATCGCCCAGGTCTCGCCGGAGACGCAGGTCAAGCGGCACACAATCGAGTTCAAGGACCCGTGGGATTTCCAGGAGGTCTACGCGGCGCTCTATGACTTCGCGCGCGCCTACCCGTTCGATACCGAAGCCGAGGACTATCTGGTCAACATCACGACCGGCACGCATGTCGCGCAGATCTGCTGGTTCCTGCTGAGCGAGGCGCGTGTGCTGCCGGGCCGGCTGTTGCAGCTGACGCCGCCCAAGCGCTGGAAGGACGGAGCGCCCGGCACCTATGGCGTCATCGACCTCGACCTGTCGCGCTACGACCTGATTGCGAGCCGCTTCAAGGTGGAGCAGGCGGAAGGTCAGTCGTTCCTCAAGTCCGGCATCGAGACCAAGAACCCTGCGTTCAACCACATGATCGACCGCATCGAGCACGTGGCGATCCGCTCGAGGGCACCGCTTCTGCTGACCGGCCCGACGGGGGCGGGCAAGTCGCAACTGGCGCGGCGGATCTATGAATTGAAGCACGTGCGTCATCAGGTGAAGGGGGCGTTCGTCGAGGTGAACTGCGCGACGCTGCGCGGCGACCAGACGATGAGTGCGCTGTTCGGGCACGTCAAAGGTGCTTTCACCGGCGCAACGACCGACCGGCCGGGACTGCTCAAAGCGGCCAACGGCGGCGTGCTGTTCCTCGACGAGATCGGCGAACTGGGGCTCGACGAGCAGGCGATGATCCTGCGCGCGATCGAGGAAAGGCGCTTCCTGCCCGTCGGCGCCGACAAGGAGGCGCAGAGCGAGTTCCAGCTCATTGCCGGCACCAACCGCAATCTGCAGACCGACGTTGCCGAGGGCCGGTTCCGCGAGGACCTGCTGGCGCGCCTCAACCTGTGGATCTTCCGGTTGCCGGGCCTGAAGGAGCGGCGTGAGGACATTGCGCCCAATCTCGACTACGAGTTGCAGCGTCATGCGGAAGCAACGGGCGATACCGTCACCTTCAATAGGGAGGCGCGCGAACGCTATCTCGCGTTCGCCACGTCGCCGGACGCACTATGGCTCGCCAACTTCCGTGATCTTGGCGCCTCGGTCACGCGCATGGCGACGCTGTCGTTATCGGGGCGCATTACAGAAGCGATCGTGGCGGAGGAAATCGAGCGGCTCAAGGGACGCTGGCGGCGGGACGAGCCCAA
>CAZDNY010000679.1:0-1634 GCA_964506885.1 uncultured Hyphomicrobiaceae bacterium
TTGTCAACCCGCCGGGCTCATGGCCACGCCGGATCGCCTTTGTCATCGTCATGCTGTTGACAGCGCTGGCGATGCCGTGGGTGGGCTTCATCCCGGCCGCCCTCGTCAGCTTCGCGTTGTTGATGAGCATTGCCATGTACGACCGCTGGACGCCCAAGCGCGTGGCCATCTACGGCGTCGTGGGCGTCGCCGTCGTTTTCGGCTTTTACACGCTGTTTGCAAAGTTCCTGCTCGTGCCGCTGCCGCAGGGGTGGCTCTTCCAAGGCTGAAATCTCATGAAGATCGTGAAAATCCGCGAGGCGACGGCTCCCATCGCCTCCGAAATCCGCAATGCCGTGATCTCGTTCAAGGACATGACGATCTCCGTCATCGCCGTGGAGACCGACGTCATCCGCGAGGGCAAGCCGGTCATCGGCTACGGCTTCATGTCGAACGGCCGCTACGCCCAGGGCGGCATCCTGCGCGAGCGGTTCATTGCGCGCATCATGGCGGCCGATCCCGCGACATTGATCGATGAGGACAACGACAATCTCGATCCCGCCGCTGTCTGGCGCACCTTCATGACCAACGAAAAGCCCGGCGGCCACGGCGATCGTGCACACGCCGCAGGCGCGCTCGACATGGCCGTCTGGGATGCCGTGGCGAAGATCGCGGAAAGGCCGCTGTGGCGCCTTTTGTCCGAGCGCTACAACGGCGGCAACTCCGATGAGAAGGTGCTGGTCTACCCCGGCGGTGGTTACTACTACCCGGGCAAGGAGATCGAAGGGCTGGTGGCCGAGATGCGCGGCTATCAGGACGAAGGCTACAAGGTCGTCAAAATGAAGATCGGCGGCGCCTCGCTCGACGTCGACATAGAACGCATCGAGGCCGTTCTTGGCGTGGTGGGTGAGGGTGCAAATCTCGCGGTCGATGCCAATGGCCGCTTCGATCTGGAAACCGCACTCGCCTATGGGCGGGCCATGCAACCCTACAACCTGTTCTGGTACGAGGAGCCCGGCGATCCGCTCGATTATCAATTGAACGCGGTGCTGGCCGAACACTACGATGCGCCGCTGGCAACCGGTGAAAACCTGTTCTCCGCCATCGACGGCCGCAACCTGCTGCGCTACGGCGGTATGCGTCCCGACCGCGACTGGGTCCAGCTCGATCCCGCACTCGCCTATGGTCTGACCGAGTACCTTCGCTTTCTTGAAATCCTCGACCGGCACGGTTGGTCGCGCCGCCGGATCATTCCCCATGGCGGGCACCAGTTGGCTCTCAACATGGCGGCGGGGCTGCAACTGGGAGGTTCCGAATCCTATCCCGGTGTGTTCCAGCCCTACGGCGGCTTCGCTGACAACATCCCGATCGAAGGCGGCTATGCGCGTCTGCCCGAAGAGCCGGGCATAGGCATGGAACTCAAGCCCGTCATGTTTGCCACTTTGCGCAAGTACCTGGAGCTCGCCTGAACGATGCCCGATATCGTCATTACGGAATTTATCGATCCCGAACCCGTCGAGCGCTTGAAGGCACGTTACGACGTGCACCTCGACGAAGACCTCTGGCAGAAGACCGACGCGTTGATGGACCTCGCACGCGGTGCCAAGGCGCTCATCGTGCGCAACCGCACGCAGGTTACCCAGGCCGTGCTCGAT
>CAZDNY010000680.1:0-1634 GCA_964506885.1 uncultured Hyphomicrobiaceae bacterium
GTGGCGCGCACGGCGGCGAGGAAGTCTTCAGCGAGCGTCCAGGCGATGTTGACGTCGGTGACCGACTGCAGACCCTTCCAGGCAGGATTGGAGTTGATCTCCAGCACGTTGAGATCGCCCTCCGCATCGGCAATCAGATCGACACCTGCGTAATCGACGCCGATCGTCTCGGCGGCCGCCAGCGCCAATCCGGCCATGCCGTTGTCCTCGTCGGCGGCAATGGCTGTGGCCGCCGCACCTTGATGAATATTGGTGATCCAGGTGGAGCCGACACGGGCCATGGCGCCCAGCACGCGGCGACCGCACACGAACACCCGCCAGTCGACGAAACGGGTCTCGTCCGCACGCCGCAGATAGCGCTGCGTATAATAGACGTTGCCGACCTCTTCGGGCAGCGGAAGTCCATCCCCGCCTTCGACCAGCCGCACGCCGTTGCCCTGGCTGCCGAACAGGGGTTTGACGACGCAGCGCCCGTGATGCTCGCCAAGAAAGGCCCGCGCGCTGTCGATGCCTTCGCCCGCGCGCGTTGTCGGGACGGGCAGGCCGGCCTTCTGGAAAAAGTACGTTGCCGTCGATTTGTCCACGCAGCGTTCGATGGCGCGGGCGTCATTCCAGACCTTGACGCCGCTTTCGCGCAAGGCATGCAGAATGCCGAGCCGCAACGTGATCTGTTCCAGCGTGCCCGTTGAGATCGAGCGCACGAAGGCGCCGTCGGGCAGGTGATCTGCGAAGCCTGGAATATCCATGCCGGTCGGCGTGCGCGTATCGAAGGCGCACGCCTTGAGCGTCGTCACGACGACCTCGGCGCCGCGCGCTTCCATCGCCGTCTTCAGCTGTCGCGCGTGCCAGTCGCCGCCGCCGTCCTCGACAAACAGCACAATACGCAAAGGCCGGCCCGCTGCGGTGCGGCTGACGCTCTTGTGAAAGGCCTCGCTCATCGATGCTCCGGCATTGGCGCAGCCACGATACGTTTGAGGTCAGCTGCGGAAGCTGGCATCCACGATTTCCGGCGCCAGCGCGCCGCCGTGGAACGACTGTCCGGTGTCGAGGTTGGAAACCGTCACCCGCGCCGGACTGAACAGCATCGGGTCGATCTTGTAGAAGTCACCCTCCACGGCGGCGAAGATCTCGGCAAACGGCTGACCGTAGGCGGGCGACGACCGCGACGGCAGTTTTTCGGCCAGGTCGCGCGCGTCATCATCGGACCCGCGCACGAAAAGCTGGATGCGCCCGCCGTAGATGATCGCGTCATTGGTGCGGCCCATCGCCTTGACGAAATCGGGGATCGGCGGCGAGATCGGCGCCACACCGTAGCCATCGACGATGTTTTCGAGCGGGAAGTGCAACTCATGCGCCTTGTGCAGCGCCACTTCGAGCACACGCGCGGCGATCTGCACGCCACCGGCGAGGCTGCCGGTCGGTGCATAAAGGATGGTGAGCTTGTCAGCGCCGATGCCGCAGGCCTTGGCGACGTTCGCGGCGACCGCCGATGGCGGCGCGCTATCGCCCTCGATGACGAGCGCGGTACGCTCGGCCTGATCGGCGTACCCCAGTTCCTCATAGAGCTTTTCCACCCGCGACATGGCACGCGCCGGTCCCGAGCCGAGCGCGAAGAAGTCGCCTTCCGAGATCGT
>CAZDNY010000681.1:0-1634 GCA_964506885.1 uncultured Hyphomicrobiaceae bacterium
GTTTGAAAACAAGTGGGTATCAATAGCCTCGTCTGCGCCGGGAAGGCTGGGAGGTGAGCAGTTCGATTCCTTGATGCTCCACCACCGATAACGCATTTATTTTGCACATCATTTTAGCATCGCAAATTGACTCACACTAACCGCGGGTTAGCCCATGCATATCGTCGTTTGGGGCGGTCTCTGCGCCCCGAATAGCTGGTCTTCGCGCGCCAAATGCCCCGCTGTCTCTGGCCTCGAAATTCCTTTTCCGGCAGCGGTCCGTGGTTGCGCCGAAGAGACTCGGTTCGCAGCCAAACTGAGACCGGTTTGAAAGAGGCGCGTCACTGCTAATTACGTTAGGCCGTCGACGACTGGGTGTGATGCTCTCATTTCAGAAGTGGTGCCCGCCTCTGAACCCGCAGGAGCGAGATTGAGCGCTCACGATTTCGCAGGCTTCATCTTGGTTGTCCAAGATTTTGCTTTCGAACTCGGTGGCATCACGCAAGGCGGATCTGCAGTCGCTAGGACGAAAGGCAGAGTTTGCGGACATTGGCGTCCTCTCGCACGAGAACTGTTGCCGCCTGAAACACGAGGCAGCTTTACCCTCAGTAGCGGAAAGTCTGCGATCTTCGGCTTCGGGCCATTTGCTGCCGAACGCCTGCCCACGGGCGGTGCGCCGCGCAACGTTGGCTCATCCGATTAGCTGGCGCGACTGATCGGTCGTTCCCTGGGGCGCCGTTGCATCCGACATTGTCCGCAGGAAAGGGGCCTTCGCCGATCGCGTATCAGCGCTTGATCGCGGAAATCTCCTCCAGGCTTGGAAACAAGACGTTGCGACACCGGTCGAGACCAGCTCGACGGTGTTCATAGTTGGATCGCGCGATCTTGAGTTGTGCCTCTTTCTCAAGCAATGAGGCCCGTGACTCGTTTCCCTGCTTTTGTAGCTGCCGGGAGCGTTCAAGAGCCTTCGTCGCATAATCGGCCCACGCCTTCATCGCCGCGACCTCGTCCGGCCCCTTGTCGCAGCCCGCTTCCCAGCCCCGGCGGAATGTGGCGTAGAGCGCTTCGACCGGGATCTCAACGCCGCCGAAATGCTTGGCCATCTGACTCATAGCTTCGTATTCGGCACTCACGTAGACGAGGTTCTTCTCAGCGACGACAAGCTGCTTGCGGTTCCAGATGTCCTTCAACCGGGCGATCTCGAGCTCTATCGGCGGAATGGCTCGCTTACGTAACAGCTCTTCCTTTTGCTTGAGCACCTCTTGATCGCGCTCCAACTGTGCCTTGACGGTATCCACTTGGATTCTGGCAATCATCACCTGATAGCCGTATGAGCGGCCGTAGTCGACGAACATCATGACGGCCAGCTGGCGATCACTCACGGGCGCAGCACTTTCCGACGCCAACGCATAAAGGCTCGGCAAGAGTGTCACCAGAGCAGCAGCCACCACAGTCGCGATTTTTCTCATGCTTGGTTCCTGGAGCAGATCATGGCTCAACCTGTCAGCGGCGCGTATCGGCTGGGACAAGTCCCTGGTTGACGGGATGACGGCGCTTCCAAGAACAATGGCATCAGCGACCGAGCAGCCTGTAGACGCTCCCGCCGCCATGCACATTAATCGTCTGGCCGCTCACCCAGCTGGAGGCAGGTGAGC
>CAZDNY010000682.1:0-1607 GCA_964506885.1 uncultured Hyphomicrobiaceae bacterium
AGCATCCGCTCCAGGCTTGCAGCCCTGCGCAGCTCTTCGGCATCGATCTGGGAGAAGTCGATGTCGGCGAGCCCGTGGTGCAGGCGCCGGGCCGAGATGGCTGCCAGCTGCGAGAAGATCGCGATCAGGCGGCCGTTGACCGTCGACGTGTTCGTTATGCTGCCTGGGTGGGTTCTCATGCGGCCGAGGCTGAACGGCAAGTTGACGAGGCGACCAATGCGGGCGAGGCGCCAGAAAAGATCGGAATCTTCCGAGTAGCAATTGAAGGCGTCGCGATACCCGCCTGCTGCAAGATATGCCTGCCGTTTCATCATCACGAACGGTTGCAGGAGGAGGGGCTCGCGTGCGGGTATCTCGTTGAAGTCGATGTCTTCTGGATCGGGTGCCTCGAAGCGGCCGGGCAAGTCATGCCCGGCTGCGTCGATGTGGGTGCACGAGCCGGATACGGCAACGACATTGGGCGTCTTCTGGAGAACCTCGAGTTGGGCGGCGAAGCGTGCGGGATCGGAAACGTCGTCGGCATCCTGACGCGCAATGTACGGCGCCGTGGCGGCGCCGCAACCGGCCTTCAGGGCGTCGACGAGTGTTCCGCTAAGGAGTCTGATGACATGGACACGCGGATCGGCCCTGGCGAAGTCTTCGACAATGTCCATTGTGTTGTCGGTCGAGCCATAGTCGACCACGATGAGACGGAGGTCGGATGCCGTTTGTGCAAGGACGGATTGGATCGACTGGGGTAGGAAGGTTGCGTAGTTGCGGACCGGCAGGACCACATCGACGAGCGGCGAATGAGCTCTGGCCTGGTTTTTCTCAGACATCGCGGTGTTCGTGCTCGCGCTCTTGACTAAGCTGTTTCGTTGAAGCGGAAGATCGCGGGAACCGTGAGGAGCAGGATCCTGATGTCCTGCCACAAGGACCAGCGTCGCACATAGTTGACGTCGAGATCGACGCGATGCTGGTAGGACAGGTTGTTGCGTCCGCTGACCTGCCAGGCTCCCGTCATGCCGGGGCGTGCGCGCAGGTAATCGACGGCGTTTTCGCCGTAAGGTGCCAGTTCATCAGCAACAACAGGCCTGGGACCAACACAACTCATTTCGCCGCGCAGGACGTTGAAGAGCTGCGGGAGTTCGTCGATGCTGGTTCGGCGCAGATGATGGCCAAGCCAGGTGATGCGCGGATCATTGCGCAACTTGCGCGTCGTTCTCCATTCCTCCGCTCTCACGGGATCGTTTTCAAGTATCTGCTGGAGCCTCTCTTCGGCGTCGGGTGCCATCGTGCGAAACTTGAGACAGGCGAATTCACGGCCGTTGGCGCCGATGCGTGTGTGCGCGAACAGCACCGGGCCGCCGATCGTCAGACGTATGAGCGCCGCTGCGGTCAACATGACCGGCGATAGCAGAATGAGCGCCGTGCTTGCGACAACGATATCGAAGGTGCGCTTCAGCCTCCCCCCAACTGGCGAAAGCACCGTAGCTGTGGGCTCGTCTGCCAACGGTTCGGCAGGTGTCGGTCGCGACATTCCCGCGGCAACTTCTGCCGCCGGAGCGGCGCTGCTTGTGCGCGCTGGCAGGGGCGAGCCTGCCTTCTTGAAGATGTGCGCGAGGGTG
>CAZDNY010000683.1:0-1603 GCA_964506885.1 uncultured Hyphomicrobiaceae bacterium
GCGGCGCAATCGCGAGGACGGCGACCGCGGCGGCGACGATGGCGGCAGCGACGGCGGGGGAGGGGCCGGCGGCGGCGGCGACTGATCCCACGATCTTTGACCGACCGCTGGTCCGGCGGCGCCAATTCCGCCATTTTTCCTCAGCCATCGGCCGCTCCGTTCGGCTATGTCCACCTTTCGTTCCGTTTGCGCGGGCTCCGCCCCGTGCTATCTGACGCCGACCTTCATAATCCCTCCAAAAAAGCGTCAGGTGACAGCCCCATGAAGCATGTGATCGAGGAGCTCGAGAAGCGCCGTGCCAACGCCCGCCTCGGTGGTGGACAAAACCGCATCGACGCCCAGCACAAGCGCGGCAAGCTGACCGCGCGCGAGCGCATCGAATTGCTCATGGACGATGGCTCGTTTGAGGAGTTCGACATGTTCGTCGAACATCGCTGCACCGACTTCGGCATGGAGAAGACCAAGGTGCCCGGCGATGGCGTCGTCACCGGCTGGGGCACCATCAACGGCCGCGTCGTCTATGTCATCGCCAAGGACTTCACGGTGTTCGGCGGCTCGCTCTCTGAAGCGCACGCCAAGAAGATGACCAAGATCCAGGATCTGGCGCTCAAGAACCGCGCGCCCATCATCGGCCTGTTCGACGCCGGCGGCGCGCGCATCCAGGAAGGCGTCGATGCGCTGGGCGGCTATGGCGAGGTTTTCACCCGCAACGTGCTGGCCTCCGGCGTCATTCCGCAGATTTCCGTCATCATGGGCCCGTGCGCGGGCGGCGACGTCTATTCGCCGGCCATGACCGATTTCATTTTCATGGTCAAGGATACGAGCTACATGTTCGTAACCGGTCCCGACGTTGTGAAGACCGTGACCAACGAGACAGTGACGGCCGAGGAACTGGGCGGCGCCAAGGTCCACACCACCAAGTCGTCCATTGCCGACAAGGCCTATGAGAACGACGTCGAGGCGCTATTGCAGATGCGCCGCCTGATGGACTTCCTGCCCGCCAACAACCTCGACGGCGTACCGGTGCTGCCGACGCGCGATTCAGCGGACCGCGTCGAGGTTTCGCTCGATACGCTGATCCCCGACAACCCCAACAAGCCCTATGACATCAAAGAGCTGATCTCCAAGATGGTGGATGAGGGCGACTTCTTCGAGATCCAGGAGTCTTACGCCAAGAACATCGTCGTCGGCTTCGCCCGCATGGAAGGCCACACCGTCGGCATCGTCGCCAACCAGCCGATGGTGCTGGCAGGCGTGCTCGACAGTGACGCCTCGCGCAAGGCCGCCCGCTTCGTCCGCTTCTGCGACTGCTTCGAGATCCCCATCGTCACGCTCGTTGACGTCCCGGGCTTCCTGCCCGGCACCGCGCAGGAGTACGGTGGCCTCATCAAGCATGGCGCCAAGCTGCTGTTCGCCTTCACCGAGGCGACCGTGCCCAAGGTCACGGTCATCACGCGCAAGGCCTATGGCGGTGCCTACGACGTGATGAGCTCCAAGCACATCCGCGGCGACGTCAACTATGCCTGGCCGACCGCCGAGATCGCGGTGATGGGCGCCAAGGGCGCGGCTGAGATTCTCTACCGCTCGGAACTCTCCGAGCCTG
>CAZDNY010000684.1:0-1603 GCA_964506885.1 uncultured Hyphomicrobiaceae bacterium
AAGCCGAGCGCGCGGCGGGCGGCGCGGTGCTCCGGGTCGATCCCCACCACGATCCTGGCCCGGTCGAAGGCGGGCACCGGCACCTCTTCGGTGTGGCCGGCCTGGAATTTACAGAATCGTGATGTGCGCGCGACCGAGCTTGACGTCATAGGCGCAGCGCGCGGCCGGTGCGGCGGTCTCGAGCACGACGTAGGGGTAGGTATAGCGCATGGCCCAGGCGGCGTGATCGACATCCCAGATCGGCACCGAGAGGTTTGGGTTTCCGATTTCCAGGCGTGAACTGGCGGGGGCGGCAAAGGCAGCGGCAAGCGACTGGCGTGTAGTGGATTTCGCGGCGGCAGCGGGGCTGCTCAGTGGTGCGGTGCGGCATGAGGCGATTGCCTGCGCGCGGTAAGCTTCAAGCAGGGCTTCTTCGGTGGCCGAACGGTAGATCTGCTCGTGGGTCCATATCTTCGCGGCTGCGAGAAGAACCAGCACCACTATCGCAATTCTCATCATGGAGCGTCCTCCAGACGCCCTCGCTGCGGCCGGCGGCTCACAGCGGGCGCGGTGGCGCCGGGCGCTTCGCGCTCGGGCTTCGGGGCGTTCCATCAGGGTAATCGAGGAGAGTAAATAAAGCGTTGGACGCTGTGCCGCGCGTGGATTTGCTTGTCAGGGGCGCACGGTTGCGGCAAAAGCGGAGGCCACGTCTACAACAAAAGTCGATGTCTGGGAGAAACCAAGAAAATGCAGAAGAAACGTCTGTTGATCACGCGCCGTCTGCCGGCGGAGGCAGAGGCCCGTGCGCGCCGGGACTACGAGGTCGTCCAGAACGAGGACGATCATCAGATGACAACGGACGAGATCATGGAGATGGCGAAAGACGTCGATGCCATCATGATCACCATCACCGACAAGATGCCGAAGGCGGCGATCGACCGGATCCCCGATCACATCAAGATCCTGTCGACATATTCGATCGGCTTTGACCACATCGATCTGAAAGCGGCCGCGGAGCGGGGGATCAAGGTTGGTAATGCACCACACGGCGTGACGCTGGCGACGGCGGAAATCGCGATGCTGTTGATGCTGGGCGCGGCGCGGCGCGCGGGCGAGGGCGAGCGCATGCTGCGGTCGAAGACCTGGCCGGGCTGGGCGCCGCTGCAACTCGTCGGCCAGCGGCTCGACGGCAAGAAGCTCGGCATCTTCGGTTTCGGTAAGATCGGCCGGGCGCTGGCCAAGTTCGCGCGCGGCTTCGAGATGGAGATCCATTATCACGACATCATGCGCGCCAAGCCCGAGGACGAGCAGGGCGCCACCTACCACGAGACGCTCGACAGCCTGCTCAGCGTTTCGCAGTTCTTCTCCATCAACGCGCCGGCGACCGACGAGACCCGGTACTTCTTCAACAAGTCGGCGATCGAGAAAATGCCGCACGGCGCCATCGTCGTGAACACGGCGCGTGGTGACCTCGTCAACGACGACGACCTGATCGCGGCGCTGAAGACGGGGCGGATCGGTGCCGCCGGTCTCGATGTCTTCAACGGCGAGCCGAAGATCAACGAGGGCTACTACGACCTGCCCAACACGTTCCTGTTGCCGCACCTGGGTTCGGCTGCGATCG
>CAZDNY010000685.1:0-1598 GCA_964506885.1 uncultured Hyphomicrobiaceae bacterium
CAAACAGCCGGCTGAAATCGCACGCCACCACAGCGTGCCGCCACAAGACCCAGTCGCTGAGGTCGAGCGTCGCCTTGGACGCTCGCGAAGCGCGCTCACCAAGTTCGTCGAGACGCACCGCTACTGGGCTGGGAAGCCAGGCCGCCCGCCCCCGTACGAGCATCCCCAGCCAGGCTGCGGTCGTCATCAACTCGTGCGCCCAGTCCAGGTGGCGATAGACGTAGGCGGCGTTCATCCCCGAATAGAGCGAGAGGACAACGCCCTCGGCCACATCGACCTCCCGTGCTGCCGCGGACGGATCAACGTCGCGTTCGCTCATATGGACAAGCGCCCTGAGCAGAACCTCCAGCACCACGCTCTCGCAAGCCAGCACGTCCTCCGCGCTTAAGCGGAACTCACCAAAAGCCACCGGTCGATCGTGCGGCCGGGTCGCCTCCGCACTCGGATAGAACTGTCCGAGCGCAACCACGCCTTCACCCGAAAGCCAAGCCTCTCGCGCTGAGAAGGTTGCATCCGAGCACACCTGCTCAAGGACCCGAAGTGCTCCTGCGGGCGACATCGCTGTAGGGTTGGCCCGCGCCGACACGTGCGCGACGACGATGCGGATACGGGCGATGAGCGCGCGACGGACATGGCAGACCGGCAAAGCCGCCTCGTGCGTAGGCTGCCTTGCCAGCGCCAACGCCGGATGAAGAAACACAAGTTCGTCTGCCTCGACCGTATCCCAGTCCAGCCGCTGGAAAAGTGAGGGCGTGCCCCCATCATCGCAAGGAACGTTCCAGGGCGGCAACCCGCGCTCAAGCCCCGCGCGATGCGAGCGCCAGCGGTCGACGAGCGATGGAAGCGACGCGAACACGAAAGCCCAACCCACCAGTTTGCCGGGCCCGGCGAGACCTAGCCTCGAATCCGAACCCGCATCAATGAAGTTGGCCAAGCCTAAGCCAACCGACCTGGCGAGACACGTCACCAAAAGCGGTAGCTCCGCTACTTAAATGGTGCGTCTGTGAGCCCCGCCGCCAACGGCGTAGGCTTCATCCACGAACGACGTGCGCCAGCGCGCCGTGCGATAGATTGTGCGGACATCACCGCCTCGAAGGAAACCGGATTTCAATCCTGTTTGGGAGAACACTTCATGCGCATCCTGGTGACGGGACACCTCGGCTATATCGGAACGGTCATGGTGCCGCTCCTGCTCGATCAAGGCTACGACGTGGTTGGTTGTGACACCGACCTCTACGCGCGCTGCACATTCCCGCAAGGCGGCAAGATCGCCGACATCCCCGCCATGGCAAAGGATGTGCGCGACGTCACCGCACGCGACCTTCGCGGCATCGATGCCATCATCCATCTCGCCGCCCTGTCCAATGACCCGCTCGGCAATCTCAATGCGGACCTGACCTACGACATAAATTACAAGGCCAGCGTTCAGCTCGCAAAGAATGCCAAGGAAGCCGGCGTGAAGCGTTTCCTGTTCGCCTCCTCATGCTCCAATTACGGCAAGGCCGGCGACCAATTGATCGACGAGACCGGCGAACTCAACCCCGTCACGGCCTACGGCAAATCCAAGGTCATGGCAGAGCGCGATATTTCAACACTCG
>CAZDNY010000686.1:0-1575 GCA_964506885.1 uncultured Hyphomicrobiaceae bacterium
GGCCGCTGGGCAGGCACCGGCTGACAGAAAAGCCACTATAATGCACGCTCCGATCAGGTGGCGCGCCATTCCTCTCACGCTCGCATCCATGCGATTCATCACGGCGCGTCCGGTTTTCAGTATCCTGTTCATGGCAGCATCCCGCATGCGAAGCGACAGCCACCACGATGCAATCTGTCGCGCGATGATGGCAATGAGACGGGTCAAGCCGGATCGGTTCGCTGGATCACTGTTGCATCGAGGACAAAAAATTGGCCGGCTCGTGAAGAGCCGGCCGCTGCAACGCGAAAGAGATCACGGCTCAATGCCAGCGCCGATCCCTGCGATGGTACCAGCCATGGTGCTTGCCTTCCGAGCGCCACATCCAGTACGCGCCGCGCGGACGCGGGGGACGGCAGGCGATGCGCACGCCGTGGCGCGGGCTGCGGTGCCAGCCGCCAACGCCCAGATTGCAGGAGCGATGGCGCCCATGCACCTGGACCAGTCCGTTCTCGGCGGCTGGAGCCTTGCCCAGCCCGGAAATCGGAGCGGCATTGGCAGTGCTGATGGATGCGACAACCGCCAGAGCGGACAGTGCCGCAACTTTGCTCAACTTCATAAGGGATCTCCCTGTAAGAACCACGTTGATGTGCGTTGAACGGAGACGGGCAAGCGTTTCCGTCGCAAGGCACGCGTGGAACAATCGCGGAGACTTCACACATCGAACGCGCAGGCTTATGCCGCTGAACGCTAGGCAGAATTGCGGCGTGACTATTGATGTCAAAGCAGGTCGTTCGGTGGACTAGCCGCGCCCACGGTAAGGCGCGACGCCCTGGTCGGGCAGCCAGACGTCGGAAGGGCATTTGCCCGACTGCCAAAAGACGTCGATGGGAATGCCGCCGCGCGGATACCAATAGCCGCCGATGCGCAGGTAATGCGGTTTCAAAAGGGCGACGAGACGCTTGCCGATGGCGACCGTGCAGTCCTCGTGGAAGGCGCCATGATTCCGGAACGAACCGAGGTACAGCTTCAGCGACTTCGACTCCACCAGCCAGTCCTTCGGCACGTAGTCGATGACGAGATGCGCAAAATCGGGTTGGCCGGTCACCGGACACAGCGAGGTGAACTCAGGCGCCGTGAACCGCGCCAGATAGTGCGTGTCGGCGTGCGGATTGGCGACGCGCTCCAGGACCGCGGCGTCGGGGTTCTCGGGCAGCGGCACCTGATGGCCAAGCTGCTTGGGACCGTCATTCCTGCTCCGGCCGGCCATCGCGCTTACTCCGCCGCCAGACGCGAGCTGCGCGAAGGTCCGCGATAGATGCAGCCCTCGTGACAGCTGTCGCGCGCGATCTCGATTTCCGCCAGTCCCGGTACCCGGTTGGCGATCCGGTCCCACAGCCACATGGCAATGAGTTCGAGCGTCGGCGCCTTGAGCCCCTCGATGTCATTGAGCATGCGGTGATCGAGCGCTTCGCGGGCGTCGGCCACCGCCGCGCTGAGATCATCGAAATGCATCACTAGACCGGTCTCGGGGTCAGGCTCGCCGTCCACCGTGATGCGCGCTCGAAACGAGTGCCCATGGACCCGCGAATTGGG
>CAZDNY010000687.1:0-1573 GCA_964506885.1 uncultured Hyphomicrobiaceae bacterium
CCGCGCGGCAAGGGTCCGCTCAGCGCCGGGTTGCGCGCTGCGGCAGATGCGTTCGGGCAAGATGAGAGCGGAACGATCGTCCTGTTTCACGACGGACTGGACAATTGCGGCGAGGACCAATGCGCCACGGCGGCTGAACTGCACGCGGCGCGCCCGGGGCTGAAGGTTTCCACGATTTCGCTGGGTATGGAGCCTTCCCAGGTCGCGGCTATCGCATGTGTGGCCAAGACCACGGGCGGGCGGGCGTATGCCGCTGACGATCCCGAAGGCGTCATGCGTGCGCTTTCCGAGATCGCCAACCTCATCGAGCGGCCTGAACCGGCGGCTCCGGCTGAAGCGGCGGCCGTCGCAGTGCCCAAGCCGGCCGACAAAGGGCCGTCAAGGCTGCTGGCCTCGGCGCGCCTTGTCGATGGAGGCGAGCCGGTTTCGATGCCGCTCAGTTGGCGGGTGACGTCGCCGGACGGACAGAAAGTCTGGCACGAAGCGGTCGCGCCATCGCTCACCGTGCCGATGGTGGCGGGGCCCAAGCGCGTCACCGTCACCAGCGGACGGATCAGCGTGACGCGCGATGTCGAGATCGCAAAGGAAGGCGATACCGTCCTCGAGGTTGGCTTGGAGGCAGGCATCGTGCGTTTCGATACCGGTGCGAAACGGCTGGCCAGCGACGCGGAAGAGCCGCTCATCCGGCTCGAGGAACTGACAGGCGGCGGTCAGCAGACCGGCGCGGCCACTCAGGGAGCGGCAGACGCCGTCTCGACGCCGCTATGGATCGCGCGCGGCAAGGCCATCGAGGCCATGCTGCCGCCCGGCGACTACCGCGCCGTTGCCGAATACGGCCTTGCGCATGCCACCGCGCTTGTGCGCGTCAGCGCCGGCAAGGCTCTCAACCTGTCGCTGCCCCTGGAAGCGGGCCGGCTGGAGCTGTCGACGGCGGCAGCGGGTGCGGCCAGTGTGATCTTTCGCATCGAGGTGGACGATCCCGACCGGCCTGGCGGGCGCCGTGAGCTGACCCGCACGGTCCACGCCGCACCGGCCTTCGTGCTGTCGACCGGCAGCTACTACGTGACCGCATCCGTCGACGGGGAAGAGCTGCGGCGGCTGGTGACGGTGCGCTCAGGAGAGGTCACGCGCGAAACGTTCAAACCCGATACGGCCCGCCTGGAGCTTTCCGCGACGGTGAACGGCGCACCGCCGGGGCGCGCACCGCTGATGCTCAACATCAGGCGCGTTTCTGACGCCAATGATCAGCGACAGCGCGTCGGCGTCGAAAGGCCGGTGTCGCTGGGATCGCCCATCGATCTTGCTCCGGGGCGCTATCTGGTGACACTGCGCTACGGTCTAAACGGTGCCAGCGTCGTCCGCGAGGTACAGCTCGGCGCCAATCAACAGCAGCGCCTTGTACTCGACCTCAAGACTGCGGAAATCAGCCTGGATACGACCGGCACAGACGGCACGCCGCAGAGTGCCGTCTGCGAACTCGAGACGTCGGACGGTGCCATCATCTGGCGGACGGTCGAGATCAGCCCGCGTCGGATCGTCAGTCCCGGGCAATACACATTGCGCTGCCAGGCGG
>CAZDNY010000688.1:0-1569 GCA_964506885.1 uncultured Hyphomicrobiaceae bacterium
GGGTCAGCGCCCAGCTGATCAGCCACCAACCGCAACCGCTGATCAAGTTCCGCACAGTTCCCGATCGACACTGAGGGGGCGTCTGCTGGCGAGTGCCGCTGCGCTTGCGCTCACGGCGGGTATCATCACCGCCCAGCCGTTCAGCCTTACTGCGGCATTGGCGGCAGGCGGGTCACCTCAATCTTCTGTCCTGGCACAAAGCACCACCGGGAAATCAAGCTCCATTCCGGACTTTGTCGATCTCGTAAAGGCGATGAAGCCGGCAGTCGTTTCGGTTCGCGTCAAGGCGAAACTCGAACCACAACTCTCCACGATGAACGGGGAGAACCCGTTCAAGGGTACGCCGTTCGAGAAATTCTTCCGGCGTTTTGGTAATGACGGCAATTCCCAGTTTGGCGCAACGCCAAAGCCGCGGATGGCGCGGGGACAGGGCTCGGCATTCTTCATCACGTCTGATGGTTATCTCGTCACCAACAACCACGTTATCGACAAGGCCGTCGAAGTGGAAATCGTCATGGACGACGGCACAACGATGCAGGCAAAAGTCGTCGGCACCGACCCGAAGACCGATATCGCCTTGTTAAAGGCTTCCGGCCGGGATGATTTCCCCTACGTGAAGTTGTCCGATGAGACGCCGCCGATAGGATCCTGGGTGATAGCGATGGGCAACCCGTTTGGTTTGGGCGGCACCGTCACGTCCGGAATTGTCTCCGCAAAGGGGCGCGACATCGGCAATGGACCCTATGATGATTTCATCCAGATCTATGCCCCGGTGAATGCGGGAAATTCCGGCGGCCCGACCTTCGACATGAAGGGCGAGGTCATCGGCGTCAATACCGCGATCGCTTCGCCGTCGGGCGGCAATGTCGGCATCGCATTCGATATCCCATCGCCCGTCGTCAAGCAGGTCGTGGCCCAGCTCCGCGAGAAGGGCCATGTCGAGCGCGGCTGGCTCGGTGTGCAGGTGCAGCCTGTGACTGGACCGATTGCCGACAGCCTTGGCTTGAAGTCCGCGCACGGCGCTCTGATCTCATCGCCGCAAGCGGACAGCCCGGCAGCCAAAGCAGGTTTAAGATCGGGCGATATCATCACCAAGGTCGACGACAAGGAAATTAAGGACGCTCGCGATTTGGCCCGTACCATCGCAGGCTTTGCGCCGGGACGGCATGTGACGCTGTCGCTGCTGCGCGGCGGCAAGGTCGAAAACAAGTCTGTTGAGCTGGGTGAACTCAAAAGCAAACCGGAGACTCTGGCAACGGCAGGCGAAACGGAAGACAGCATCGATCAACTTGGCCTCAAGGTAGCGCCAGCATCGAGCGTCGAAGGAGCTGGTGACGAAGGCCTGGCGGTACTTGCCGTCGAAGCCGACAGTGCAGCCGCTGATCTTGGTCTGCAGACAGGTGACGTGATCAAGAAGGTGGGCAACCGCGAGGTCTCTTCGACTTCTGATCTCGTGGCGGCGCTCGGTGAGGCGAAACAGAAGGGGCGCAAGCACACGCTTGCCCTCGTGCACCACGCCGATTCGGATCGCTCCGTTCCCTTGCCGGTCGGCGAAGCGGGCGACTCCGG
>CAZDNY010000689.1:0-1552 GCA_964506885.1 uncultured Hyphomicrobiaceae bacterium
GGCGTCGTAGCTGCCGCCGTGGCGTTCGAACAGATCGATCAGGCGAAAGGGCGCCGGGTAATGCGCCTCGCGCACCTTCTTGGCCGTCTCTTCGCGCATCTTGCGGGCGACGAGACCGCGCGCCGGCCATTTCGTCAGCATCGCCTTGGTCTGTGGTGCGGTCGCGGACTTGCGCTTGGACAGTACCGCCTTGCGCGCCGCCCAATGCAAGGCGCCGCGGCTGTCGACGAGCTGATCGAGATAGCCCATGCGCTTGGCCGACGAGGCGCGGATCATGCGACCGGTCAGCATCGATTCCATGGCGGCGAGCGGACCGGCCTGGCGGATCGAGCGCGCGGTGCCGTTGAAGCCGGGGAAGATACCGAGCTTGACTTCGGGGAAACCTACGCGGGTCGCATCGTCGCGCGTGGCGATGCGGTAGTGGCAGGCGAGGATCAGTTCGAGTCCGCCGCCGACACAGACGCCGTGCACGGCGGCGACGACCGGCACGGGCATCTTCTCGATGCGATCGAGCATGGCATTGACGGGGGTCACCGCCTCGATCACCGCGCCTTCCGTCGTCAACTGCTCGAACTCGCGGATATCGGCGCCGACGATGAAGCCCTTGTCCTTGCCGGACTGGATGACGAGGCCCTTTATATCGCCGCTGCGCGCGCCCTCCTCCACCCGACCGACGATGCGCATCAATTCCTCGAGCGGACGGCGGCCGAGCGAATTGGCACTTTCACCTTCCCGGTCGAACGTCGCCCAGGCGATCCCTTCCATGTCCAGCGTCAGCCGCCAGTCCTTGAGATCGTTCAACAGCTCCGTCTCTTTCATGGACAACACTCCTCTCGCCTCATGCGGCGGCAAACGTGTTTGCGGCACCCGAGTTGTGACCGACGGGCGCGTAGTTGGGCTTGACCTCGGCAGGGTCGAAATGATCAACGGCGATGACGCGGGCGACGAGCCGCTCGACTTCGCGCAACTGCCCCGCCTCCACCTCGGTGATGACACCCTGGTCGGCGGCGTCGGCAAACCAGTCGATACCGTGGTAGCGGCGCACCTTGCCGTCGCGGATCGCCTTTTCGAGTTTCTTTTCGGCGGGAAGCGCGGCGATCACCTTGTCGAGCGTCACTTCGAGCAGGCCGGTGGGATCATCCACGTCGCGGGAAACGAAGATATCGCGCGTGAGACGGTCGCGCACCTCGCCGGGCTCCAATGCCAGCTTCGCCACCTGGCGGGCCAGCCTGTCGCTCGCCGGTTTCATGCGGCGGCCGAGCGGGAAGACGAGTGCGCGCATGAGATAGCGTGCCGGTGCCACGGGGAAATTGTCGATGACACCGCCCAACGCCTGCTGGAAGCGATACAGCGCGTTGCGCGCGGCCAACTCTACGATGAGACGGTCGCCGGCGGGCTTGCCATCGTCTTCATAACGCTTCAGGACGCAGGCCAGCATGTAGAGTTCCGACAGGGCATCGGCCATGCGTACGGTGAGACGCTGCTTGGTCTTCAGGCCGCCGTCGTGGAGTGCTACGGTAAGATCGGAGACGAGCGCGAACGAACGGCTGGC
>CAZDNY010000690.1:0-1547 GCA_964506885.1 uncultured Hyphomicrobiaceae bacterium
CGCAGGCGTGGCGCCGCGCTGCAGCCGGTTGTCTTCACAGCGCGCTCTTTCTGCAAAATTCCATATTAAAAACATATGCTTGATATAAGTTGGCGCGCCCGATGGAGCGGTCCGACATTGGCTAAAACTGGGCACATCCACACACACTCAAAGCAAAACCAGAAAAATATATGGATGTTTTCTGTGCATTTCCTTCGAATACATAGGTTATATAGATAATCAACATTGCATCTTCTTGTTTTCCATTAATAAGTTGTGATTTTTAATGAAAAATTAACGTTTACACTTCGTTAATGCGTGCGCGGCTCGACTCTATCTATGGTTGTCATGGTGGGTCTGCCGTTTGCCAATCACAAGTTTGCGGAGTTGAGCGTATGGCATCGAATGCACGACAGGCCGAGGCAGCCTTCAATCCAAGCGGCACACACGCGCCGGTAAGCGCGAGCGACTTCGACCGGCTTACACACGAGGTCCTGCGCAGTTTCAATACGTGGGCGTTCAAGCGCGAACAGCCGAGCGATCCTGAGGTTCTGGCCCAAAGCGTCGCGACATGCATCGGCGCGGGGGAGCCGATTTCGTTCGTCCTCTACTGGGGCAAGGGGCCACGCGCGCACATCGGCGCGCCCGAACATGCGTGTCTCGACTTCCTTGGTGCCATGGGCAGGCGCATTGCGCGCGCCTATGCACCAGGGGCCCTTTTCAATTTGTGCCTGACCGATACACACGCCCGGCTCAACGGACACCCGGAGACTGCGATCGACAGCTATTTCGGCGACGTCGCACATGCGGCGGCACAACGCGGCATGACGAGCGAACGTCTCAGCCGGCTTGTTGCCGGCGTCGCGCCCACACGGTCCAACCAGGAGGAACGCGACGGGCCGATGCTCGATGCACTGGAGCGGTGTGCGGCGCGCTGGTATCGCGGCGGCAGCAATGTGCGCGAGGGCGCCCGCACATATCTCGCCATGAACCGCGTGGAGAGCCGCGCAGTTGCCGCCCATTTCCGCGGCAGCGTCTTCGTGACCTTCAACGGCAGCATGTACCGGGATCTGTTCCCACGCAGCATGCCGATTTTCTACATGTACTCGCTGAAACGCGGGACCGCGGTCAAGCCGTGGTTCATGGACGAGAACGGCCGGCCTTACGAAAGCGCCGACATGCGTGATGGACCGGGAGCAGCATGAGCGGGGCGATCGCGGATCTGACACCGGCGGGGATCGGCGTGGCACTTTGCGGCCTGCTGCTCGCCGGTGTCATCAAGGGGGCCACGGGGCTCGGCTATGCCTCGTGCGCGCTGCCATTCCTGGTCTACGCCGTGGGGCTCAGGACGGCGATCTCGCTGGTATTGCTTCCAGCAATGGCCACCAACATCGCTGTGGCGCTCGGGAACGGACACCTCATCGCAACGTGCCGCATGTTTGCGCCGCTCTATATCGCGATGCTGCCAGGGATCGGCGGCGGCCTGTGGCTGCTGGCCTGGGTCGATGTCGATCTGGCGACGGCGATGCTTGGAGCGCTCATCATTGCTTACGCGGGGTTCTCGCTGG
>CAZDNY010000691.1:0-1531 GCA_964506885.1 uncultured Hyphomicrobiaceae bacterium
TGTCGTCGCCGGCGGCGTGGAGCAGCCGGGATCGCCGTTCCTGGGGCAGGATGTTGGTGCACTGGCCGGCATCGGAGACGTTGGCGCGGCGGTGCTGGATGACCCGCTCGAGGTCTGCGCATCGGTCGACGCCATTCTCGATTTCACCTCACCTCAGGCAACCGTGGAATTCGCCGGCCTTGCCGCCAATGCGCGCATCGTGCACGTCATCGGCACGACCGGACTGAGCGCAGCCGACGAGGCGGCCATCGCGGCTGCAGCTCGACACGCCACCATCATCAAGGCCGGCAACATGAGCCTCGGGATCAACCTGCTGGCGGCGATCACGCGGCGCGTCGCAGAGGCGCTCGATGCCGACTTCGACATCGAGATCGTGGAAATGCACCACAAGCACAAGGTCGACGCGCCTTCGGGCACGGCGCTGATGCTGGGCGAGGCCGCAGCCGATGGGCGGAAGGTGTCGCTCGACGACGTTTCGGTGCGCTGCCGTGACGGGCACACGGGCGCGCGGCGGCGTGGCGACATCGGCTTCCAGTCACTCACGGGCGGCAGCGTGGTCGGCGATCACACCGTCACCTTCGCGGGGGAGGGCGACCGCGTGCAGCTGACACATCTGGCGAGCGATCGCGGCATCTTCGCCCGCGGTGCGGTCAAGGCGGCAATGTGGGGGCGCGGACGCGGACCAGGACTTTTTGCAATGTCCGACGTTCTCGGGCTTTGAAACTTAGAGGCAGGATGGGACTGGGCTCGCCGGGCGGACTGGTCGATGGCCCCCAAGGCGAGTGGATTGAAAGAGGATTGATCGCGACATGGACAACGTCCTCGTGCTCGTGCGCCACGGCCAGAGCGAGTGGAACCTGAAGAACCTTTTCACCGGCTGGCGGGATCCCGACCTGACCGAGAAGGGCGTGTCGGAGGCCAAGCGCGCCGGTGAGATGCTCAAGGAGCAGGGCTTCCATTTCGACATCGCGTTTACCAGCGCGCTGCACCGCGCCCAGCGCACGCTCGACCTCATTCTGACCGAGCTCGGACAGACCGATCTGGAGATCATCCGCGACAAGGCCCTCAACGAACGCGACTACGGCGACCTGTCGGGTCTCAACAAGGACGATGCGCGCCGAAAGTGGGGCGAGGAGCAAGTGCTGATCTGGCGGCGCAGCTACGATATCGCTCCGCCCGGCGGCGAGAGCCTGAAGGATACCGCGCAGCGCGTGCTGCCGTACTACAAGCAGAATATCTGGCCGAGGGTGCAGGCCGGCCAGAACGTGATCGTCGCGGCGCACGGCAATTCGATCCGCGCGCTCATCATGTATCTGGAAGAGCTGTCGGCCAAACAGATCCTGGAGCGCGAGGTGGCAACGGGCCAGCCGATCATCTACCGCCTCACGGAGGTGGGCCAGGTGGCGGACCGGCGCGATCTGGTGGCGTAAGCGCTGCCCGTCCCGCACACGGGCGGGAAAGACGAGAATTCTCCGCCGATGAATGCTCTACGGCCGGCTTTGCAGAGCCGGCCTTCGCGTTTGAATGACGG
>CAZDNY010000692.1:0-1521 GCA_964506885.1 uncultured Hyphomicrobiaceae bacterium
CGTGTGGGGCCAGGAAGAGCCCAAGAACATGGGCGGCTGGAGCTTCATCGAGCCGAACCTGGAGTGGGTGCTCGGGCATGTCGGCGGCCACGTCAGCCGGGCGCGGTATGCCGGGCGGCCGGCGTCGGCGGCAACGGCCACGGGACTGGCGCGCAAGCACGCGGAAGAGCAGAAAAAACTCGTCGCCGACGCGCTCGGCTGACGAAACTTTAACTGCGCCGTTCCATTGCCATGCGGCATGGTTGGGGCGCGAATGAAACTAGGGCCGGGCCGCGCGGTATCCGGCAGCGCAAAAGGACTAGCTGAGACATGGCCATCGAGATCCGAGTTCCGACGCTTGGCGAGAGCGTGACCGAGGCGACCGTCGGTCAGTGGTTCAAGAAGCCTGGTGATGCCGTGAAGGCGGATGAGCCGCTGGTGGAACTGGAGACCGACAAGGTCACCGTGGAGGTGCCGGCACCGGCGTCCGGTGTGCTCGGTGATCACGCTGTGGAGGCCGGGCAGACGGTCGAGGTCGGCGCGGTCCTGGGGCACGTCAAGGAGGGCAACGGCGCTTCGGCGAGTGCGGGTGCTGCGCCCGCCGCGGCCAAGCCTGCAGGTGAAGCAAAGGCGGAAGCTCCGGCGCCGAAGGCGGCTGCCGCGGAGAGTGCCGGTGCTGCTCCAGCGCGGCCTGCCGGAGGTGACATGCCGCCCTCGCCGGCTGCGCGCAAGGCGCTCGATGAAGCGGGCTTGTCGGCCGACGACGTGCAGGGCTCGGGCAAGCGCGGGCAGGTGCTGAAGGAGGACGTTTCGGCGGCTGTCGAGCGCGGAGCCGGCGGGGCGGTCGATCGGGCGCCGGCGGCGGGCAGCGCGCCAGCGGCACAGACGATGAACTACATGACGGCACCGCAGCCGGTTCCGCTGCAGCAAGTGCGCGCGCCGTCGATTCCCAACGACGTGGCGCGCGAAGAACGCGTGAAGATGACGCGCCTGCGCCAGACGATCGCGCGGCGGCTGAAGGACGCACAGAACACCGCGGCGATGCTGACGACGTTCAACGACGTCGACATGTCGAACGTGATGGCGCTGCGCTCGCAGTACAAGGACCTGTTCGAGAAGCGCCACGGCGTGAAGCTCGGCTTCATGGGCTTCTTCGTCAAGGCTTGCATCCAGGCGCTGAAGGAGATTCCGGCGGTCAACGCGGAGATCGACGGCACCGACATTATCTACAAGAACTACTACCACATCGGCGTCGCAGTCGGCACCGACAAGGGCCTGGTGGTGCCGGTGGTGCGCGAAGCCGACCGTCTGTCGCTGGCGGAGGTCGAGGCGAAGATCAACGAGTTCGGCAAGCGCGCGCGTGACGGGCGGCTCGGCATCGAGGACATGCAGGGCGGTACGTTCACGATCTCGAACGGCGGTGTCTACGGCTCGATGATGTCGACGCCGATCCTCAATGCGCCGCAGTCGGGCATTCTCGGCATGCACCGCATCGAGGAACGCCCCGTGGTGCGCAAGGGCGAGGTGGTGGTGCGGCCGATG
>CAZDNY010000693.1:0-1510 GCA_964506885.1 uncultured Hyphomicrobiaceae bacterium
GCGCCGGCATGGATACTGGCCCCGCCGCCGCCCCGCGCATGCGCCAGCGTCGCCCCCGCGCCGACGTAGCATTCGCGCCCGACGTGCACGCGATAGCCGATCACCGCACCGGCCGCGATCCGGCTCCCGCGCCCGATCGCTGCCTCAGCCCCGATGACCGCGCCGGGTTCGATTTCGACATCGTCCTCGATCTCAGCGGTCGGATCGATCAACGTGCCCGAACCCGAGCGCGCCACCTGCGGCCACAGCGCGCCCGGATAGAACGCCCTAAGCGCCAGCGCGAAGCCGCGATAGGGCGTTTTCGTCGTCAGCGCCATAGTACCCTCCGGCACGCGCGAGGCGAGCACCGGCAGCACCAGACAGGCCCCGGCCTTCGTCCCGGCGAGCTGCGGCAGATACTTGCGGTTGTCGAGAAACGAGATGTCGCCGGAGCCCGCTTCCGATAGCGGCTTGACGTCCTGGATGAGGCGCCCGCCGTCTGCTTCCGCCCCCAGCTCCGCCCCGGTCATGCGCGCCAGTTCCGCCAGCGGAAAAGGACCCGCCCGGTCAAAAAAACCGCGATGCTGCATGTGCCCCTCCGCGCGTCATGAATTGAACCGGCGCGACCGTAGGCCATGCGCCCGGGCTTGGAAAGCCGAACATGCGTCGCGTTGACCTCCGGCGCACAACATGACCGCCGCCCCCCGCAAAAGCAGAACGCCCGCTCTTCAAGCGGGCGTTCCACAATCTCGATCGAGCAACGGCAGCCGGAACATCTCCCGACCAATTCAGGCATCAGAACTTCGTCTGTGCACCGAACCGGAAGAACTGCTCCTCGTCGTACTTCTCCTTGGTGAGCACCTTGGCGAAGTCGAGCCGCAGCGGACCCACCGGCGAGTTCCACAGCACCGAGGCACCCACCGACGAGCGGATCGTCGAGTCGTCGGCGAAGTTGAGGCCCGCTATATCCTTCACGCGATCGCTTACACCGAACAGCGAGCCCGCATCGGCGAACACAGCACCGCTCATGCCAAGGTCCTCCGGAATGAGCGGCAGCGGGAAACGGACTTCCGCAGTCGTCGCCCAGTAGGTCTTGCCGCCCAGCGCGTCGTTCGTACCCAAGTCGCGCGGTCCGTAACCCGACCGCTCGAAGCCACGCACTGTCTCGCCACCACGGAAGTAGAGGTCGAGAATGCGGACGTCGTCATCACCCCAGTTCTGGATGTGTCCGGCGATCGCGCGACCGACGAACGTGATCTTCTCCGTGATCGGGTAGTAGAAGCGGCCTTCCGCCGACAGGCGAACGTATTGCGCGTCACCGCCCAGACCGGCGAAGTCCACCGAGCTCTGCAGGAAGTAGCCCGCCGTCGGGTTCTTGGGATGGTTGCGCCTGTCGTAGGTGATCGAGGTTCCCACGAGTGACGTGTAATAAACCTCGTCTTGGCAATTCGCTGGAGCACCTAGGACCGGAGCAGGATCACCGCACGCATCCTTGATGGCCAGCGACGCATTATTGTTGACGTCGAAGATC
>CAZDNY010000694.1:0-1509 GCA_964506885.1 uncultured Hyphomicrobiaceae bacterium
AAATAGCGCGTCGCGGCCTGGACCAGCGCGGCGCGGGTGCGCGCGTCCAGAACATCGCCTTCAATGACGAGGGTCTGGCCACCATCATGGGCCGCGCGCCATGTGAGGTTGGGCTCGGGCGGCGCATCGTAGGTCACGTCGGCGGTGACTTCGCAGGAACGGTTGGCGGATGTGCGCAACTCGCCTGGCAGATTGGCTGCAACCGTTTCGTTGCGGGTGCGGCCAATCAGATCGAGCTTGTTGTCGGTGATGGTGAAGGCGCCGCTGTCGAGATCACCGAGTTTGGACAGCCCGGCCTCGGCGCAATTGAACCACAGTGCCGGCTCGCCCGATGCCAGCTCCAATTCGTCGCGGATATCGGAATTGGGAAAACGCTTGCGCGCGGCAGCCAGCAGCTGTCCGCGCGCCTCCTCGCTGGGCACATATCCCCGCAACGTTACGCTGCCGCCGGAATAGTCGATCTTGATGATGTAGGGACTGACCGGGGCAGGCGCAGGCTTGGGAAAACTGATGGCATCGGTGACCTGGAAGCCTTCGGCAGAGGTGCGCAGTCCCTTGGCCGCGGCATCGGCACTTTCCTTGTCGGGAGCCTGTCCTTCGATGCGGACCTTACGGTCGACCAGCTTGACCTCGCCGTTCTCGAGACGGGCCAGTTGCTCGAGGGCGGCGCGCGCAACGGCGGCCAGCCCGTCGGGAGCGCCCGCACCGGTCTCCATGCGGTCGACGATCGCGTGACGCGGGAAGGTTTTCTTGGCGTGCGCGAAAATCTGCTCGCGCAAAGCTTCATCGGCCACGTATCCGCCGAGCTGGATCTGATTGCCCTTGCGGCGCGCGGTCCACACGTAGGGGGAAACGGCGGGCGGCGTCACCTTGTCGGCGACCAGCGTGACGCCCGACGGCATCTTGTTCTTGAGCGCGCCTTTGACGCTCTTGTAGCGCGGCAGGTCCTCGGCCTCGCCCTCGATGCGCAGGCCGGTATCGGCAAGGCTGACGGTGCCGGTGCGCAGGGCAGCCAGCTGCTTCATGCCGAAGCCGATGCCGCTCAGCCAGATGTTGGGTTCGGGCACGCCACGTGCCAGTTGCAGGCGGTCATCGATAGTGCGGTTGGGAAACGCCGCCTTCGCCAGCCCGATCACCTGCGTGCGGACCTCCTCGGACGGTATATAGCCGGCGAGCTTGAGGCGGTCGCCGCGCAGACCGGCCGACCACGTGTAAGGCTCGATCTTGGGCAGCAGCCGTGTGCGCTGATCGGAGACGCGAACGCCCCAGACATCGCGCACGACGCTCAGAGCGCGGCGGGGACCCTCGTCCGAGGTGGCCTGGCCGGTAATGAGACCATCACGACCATCGAACGCGGTGACGGCCCACTGCAGGCCGGCAGTGCGCAGGGCCGATTGCGCGCGCTGGTGCAGATCGGCCTCGATGCTGTCATGCTCCCACTGGACGGTCAGGAATGTGAGGATCGCGATCGGGATGAGCCCCCACAGCCAACGCCACGGATTGCACCTC